>NZ_JAVRCE010000065.1:0-45442 GCF_034530915.1 Nostoc sp. DedQUE09 | reverse complement strand
AGGGGAGCAGGGGAGCAGGGGAGCAGGGGAGCAGGGGAGCAGGGGAGCAGAGGAGAAGTTACAGTAGGTTTTTCTTTTTTGCTCTTGCTCTTTTTGTTGCTTTACTGAAGCAGAGGTAAGTTTTACTTTTGTGTTTCTCGATCAAGGCAATCATCGGAAAAGACTGCAAATTATTGCCATGAGTGGGTTAGCTATGACTGAGGCATTAGTCCAAAATACGGGTATTGGTATCCAAGGCTTTTTAGCTAAACTCTTCACCGTCGAGCAGTTATTGAACTTTGTTCAAAGGATATTCCGTTAAAATCAATTTGCTACGATACTTAACCAAATTTAAATTCTGGAGTTTTGTGACTCTGTGCTTACTCAGTTATCGACTATCAACGCCCTGAAACAGCCTACTAGTTCTGCTTGGTTAGAACAAGCGATCGCTAATTTAGATATCATCTTACTCGACCACTCCCACTGCGAACGCAAAGCAGCAGGCGTGGCTTTGAACATGATGTTTCGCTACCCTTCCAATACTAAAATGGTACGGGAGTTAACTGCGATCGCTCGCGAAGAACTAGAACACTTTGAACTAGTAAACCAATGGTTAGAACGCCGGAATATTCCCCTAGCTCCCCTACCACCGCCTCCCTACGGCGCGGGTTTAAAAGCTCAAGTACGCCCCAAAGAACCTGAGCGATTTCTAGATTCCTTACTAGTCACTGGTTTAATTGAAGCTCGCTCTCACGAACGCTTGGGACTATTAGCTGCTCACTGTCCAGAGCCAGAGTTAGCAAAATTTTATCGTGGGCTAATGGCATCCGAAGCGCGTCACTACGGTATATATTGGGTTTTAGCTGCTACTTATTTCGACAAAGAAATTGTCATGCAACGGCTTGATGAATTAGCAATTGTCGAAAGCGAGTTGCTGGCGACTTTGCACCCAGAACCTAGAATTCACAGTTAGTAGACTAACCCAATAGATATGAAGCTTCAGCTAACACACCTGAGACTGCTTGTCTCCAATTATAAAGATTCTTTTCTGTTCTACCGGGATCTGCTGAAATTTGATGTCGATTGGGGCGATGAAGATAGCGGATATGCTGAGTTTAATACTGGATATCTCAAGCTAGGTTTACTCAAACAAGAATTAATGGCTGAAGTAGTCCCAAGAATTGAACAGCCTTCATACATTGTCAATCGAGATAAAGTTGTCTTGATTTTGGCAGTCGATAACGTGGATGAGGTCTATGAGCAAGTAAAGGATCAAAATGCGCTCGTTGTGACTCAACCACAAGATCGCCCAAGCTGGGGAATCCGCACAGCTCATTTGCGCGATCCTGATGGCAATCTGATCGAAATCTACAACAATCTCGGAATTATCAGTTAAAAGTTCGCTACCAACAAGGTTATAAAGTAATTAATCATGAATTAGCATGATACAGAAATGGCTTTCTATTGTTGGTATTGGGGAAGATGGATTACAAGGGTTAAGTGCGATCGCTCGTTCTCTAGTCGAGCAAGCTCAAGTAATTGTGGGAGGCGATCGCCATTTAGCAATGCTGCCTACAGACGATCAGCGTGAGAAACTAGTTTGGACATCTCCCATTAGCACTTCTGTAGACGAAATCATCCAGCGTCGCGGCCAGTCAATCTGCGTACTCGCAAGCGGCGATCCGATGTGTTATGGCATTGGTGTCACCTTGATGCGGCGAATTCCCATCTCTGAAATGACGATTATCCCTGCACCTTCAGCCTTCAGCCTCGCCTGTGCCAGGGTGGGATGGTCTTTAACTGAGGTAGAAACCTTGAGTTTGAATGGTCGTCCATCCTCCCTACTTCAGTCTTACATTTATCCGGGAGCGCGGCTGTTGATTTTGAGTGAGGGCAAAGAGACACCAGCGATCGTTGCTCAAATTTTGACAAATCGCGGCTATAGTGGCAGTAAAATCACTGTATTGGAGCGTATGGGCGGCGCTCATGAAAGAATTGTGGAAGGTACGGCTGCATCCTGGAGTGAAACTGAAGTTGCAGTGTTGAATGCGATCGCAGTTAATTGTATTGCTGATGCTGGGGTTATCCCATTACCAAGATTACCAGGATTACCAGATAACGCCTACCACCACGATGGACAGTTAACGAAGCGTGAAGTTAGGGCAATTACCCTTGCAGCTTTAGCACCGACACCAGGAGAATTATTGTGGGATGTGGGCGCGGGTTGCGGCTCAATTTCAATTGAATGGATGCGGAGTAATGCTCGGTGTCGAGCGATCGCGATCGAACAAAATTCTTCTAGACTACTATGTATTGCCGATAATGCCGCGACTCTCGGTACTCCAAGTCTGCAAATCATTGAAGGTAAAGCGCCCCATACCCTGAAAGACTTGCCAGTACCAGATGCGATTTTTATTGGTGGTGGGGTGACAGCAACGGGACTTTTTGATATTTGCTGGGAAGCACTGCGCCCAGGTGGACGTTTAGTAGCAAATGTTGTCACGGTAGAGGGTGAGCAAACTTTATTTCAATGGTATGAACGAGTCGGTGGCAATTTAACTCGTATTGCCATTCAGCGGGCGGAACCTATTGGTAAATTTTTAGGTTGGCGAGCAATGGCAGCTGTGACGCAATGGGTAGTAGTGAAGTCTTAAAAATTGAATAGTTAAAGTTACAAGTGCGTAGACGCTTCTCCTGTCGGAGACGCTATGCGAACGTATTGTCGCAGACATCGCTTTGGTAATTTTGTTATAACTTACATAACTTATTGCCTTGTTATACGCTGTATAGTTTGTAAAATGTACTTTGCTAAGAGCATAAAGAATTGTAAGTATATTCTCTAGCTCTACATACAGCAAAATAAATATCTGCTATACCTAAAATCTGCTGTAAATTGGTGATTAACACACTTGATTCATAGCACATCACAAAATCGCCCTGCTCACTGATAGTAGGAACTATCTCCTGGGTATACTAAACCAGAGAAAGAAAATTATCATAACTAGATGCAATGTTAATAGAATCAAATGAACTATTTCTCATACTTGGCTATCGCATTATTAAGCAATTATATTCAGGTAAAAAAACCTTAGTTTATCGAGCTATAAGAGAAGCAGATCAGCAATCAGTTATTTTAAAATTGATGCGTAATGAAAATCCTAGTTTTGCTGAAATTAATCAGTTTCATAATCAATACGCCATTACCAAAAATATTGAGATTCCAGGCATAGTCAAAGCAATAAGCCTAGAGAAATATGACAATAGATATATTATAGTAATGGAAGATTTTGGGAGTATTGCCCTTAATCTCTGGCAACAAGAAGAGCATAAAAAAGGAAAAAATTCTGTTTCATTGAGTGAGTTTTTCGATATTGCCATTGAAATTAGTGCAACTTTGGAACAGCTACATCACCATCGCATTATTCACAAAGATATTAAACCTGCTAATATTTTGATTCATCCAATAACAGGTAAAACCAGGATCATCGATTTTAGTATTGCTACTTTATTACCAAAAGAAATTCAATTTCTCACAAATCCCAACGTCCTAGAAGGAACTCTAGCTTATATTTCCCCTGAACAAACAGGACGCATGAATCGAGGTATAGACTACCGTACCGACTTTTATTCCTTGGGTATCACCTTCTTTGAACTCCTAACAGGACAGTTACCCTTTAGTACCGCTGAACCGATGGAGTTAGTCTACTCTCATATTGCCAAAGAGCCGCCAAAAGCTAGCTATATTAACTCCAATATTCCCACAATTTTATCTGATATTATCAGCAAGCTGATGGCAAAAAATGCCGAAGACCGATATCAGAGTGCTCATGGACTTAGGTATGACTTGGAGAGATGTCAAAATCAATGGCAAGAGAAAGGAAATATTACAGCCTTTGAATTAAAAAGTCGGGATATCTCAAATCATTTTGCTATTCCTGAAAAACTTTATGGTCGTCAAAGAGAGATTGAAATCCTACTCACTACTTTTGACCGAGTGGCCAAGGGAAACACGGAAATGATTTTAGTCTCTGGTTACTCAGGGATTGGTAAAACTGCTGTGGTGAATGAAGTCCAAAAACCTATTGCTAGACAGCGTAGTTACTTCATCAAAGGAAAATTTGACCAATTCCAACGTGATATCCCGTTGTCAGGATTGGTGCAAGCTTTGCGGGATTTAATTGAGCAAATACTCTCCGAAACAGATGCCCAAATTCAACAGTGGAAAACCAAAATTTTATCGGCATTGAGTACGCAATCTCAAGTAATCATTAATGTAATTCCTGAACTGGAAATAATTATTGGCAAACAACCTGCATCTGCTGAACTTACTGGTAGCGCTGCTCAAAATCGCTTCAATTTATTGTTCCAGAGATTTATCCAGGTATTCTCTACTAAAGATCATCCTCTGGTCATCTTTCTAGATGATTTGCAATGGGCTGATACGACTTCCTTGAAGTTCATTCAATTATTAATGGATGGAACTTCTTCTGGCTTTGCTAAGGATACAGAGAATCTATCTGAAAATAAAGGTAGTTTGCTACTAATGGGTGCATATAGAGATAATGAAGTCTCAAATTTACATCCGCTACATTTAACACTACAAGAAATTGTCAATACAGGAGGAGTAATTAATACAATTAAACTCTTACCTTTAAGTCAGATTGATTTAAATCATTTAATTGCTGATACACTGCGCTGTCCAGAAGCCATTGCTGTCCCTCTAACTCAAATGGTATTTTTCAAAACTAAAGGGAACCCCTTCTTTGCATCTCAGTTCCTCAAGTTATTATATGATGACGGATTAATTGAATTAGATTTTGATGCTGGGTATTGGAAGTATGATATTAACAAAATTAAAACTTTATCTCTTACAGATGATGTCGTAGAGTTTATGGGCATACAAATAGAAAAGTTACCCCAAAATGTACAAAATGTATTAAAAATATCTGCTTGTATTGGTAATGAGTTTGACTTAAAAACATTGTCACTTGTTAATGAAAAATCGGTAATAGATACTGCATCTGACTTATGGCAAGCATTACTTGAAGGACTAATTATTCCTCAAAAAGACGGTTGTAATTTTGCACCAGAAAATGATAGACAACTATTAAGTTTTTCAACTAGAGACTCAGAAAATTTCTCAGCAACTAATTCCCAACTTCCCAGATATAAATTCGTACATGATAGAGTTCAGCAAGCAGCTTATTCTCTAATTCCCAAAGACAAAATCAAGCAGATGCACTTAAAAATTGGGCTGCTTCTCTTGAAAAATACTCCAGTTGCAGAACGAGAAGAAAATATTTTTGAACTTGTCAATCATTTCAATATTGCAGCCGAATTTATCACCCATCAAGCTAAACGTAATGAGTTAGCTGAAATGAATCTAATAGCTGGACGTAAGGCTTTAGTATCAACAGCTTATTCATCGGCACTTAAGTATTTTACTGCTGGAATTGAGCTACTAGCAGATGATAGTTGGGAGATGAAATATGAGCTAACTCTAGCTTTGTATGAAATAGCAACAGAAGCAGCATACTTAGTTGGTGATTTTGAGCAGATGGAGAAATTGGCAAAGGTGGTATTAGCAAGAGCTAAAACACTTTTAGAAAAAGTGAAAGTCTATGAAGTAAAAATTCAGGCTTATGGCGCACAGGGTCAAGCATTAGAAGCTGTTAACCTTGCACTAGCATTTTTAAAATTATTAGGGGTAGACTTTCCCTGTAATCCTCAGCAGTCTGATGTTGAAATAGCATTAGCGGAAACAGCATCGCATCTAAGCGGTAGGAGTATTGAAGACTTAATTAATTTACCCCAAATGACGGACTCTCGGTCATTAGTAGTGATACGTATATTATCTAATATAACTGCTTTTACCTACACAGTTGTTCCCACATTGTTTCCATTAATAGTTCTGAATCAGATCAACTTATCGATTAAATATGGCAATGCATCTTTATCTGCATTCGTGTATGTTGCTTATGGGATTATATTGTGCAGTGTAGTGGGAGATATTGAGTCTGGCTATCGATTTGGCAAACTGGCTGAAAGTATGTTGACCAAATTTCAAACTCAAGAAGTTATGTTGAAGGTAATTCAAACATTTAATCAACTCATTAAACCCTGGAAAGAGCATGTTAAAAATACACTAAAACCTCTAATAGAAGTTTACTCTAATAATTTGGAAACAGGAGATTTAGAATTTGGGGCTTATTGTCTTTATACGTACTCCTATTATGCATATTTTATTGGTAAGGAATTAGTTCCTCTTGAGCGGGAAATGGCAACACATAGCAATGCTATAAAACAAATCAAGCAAGAGCGAGTTTTTCATTGGAATGAAATATATCGCCAGATGGTATTGAATTTGTTAGGTTCTTCAAAAAATTCTTGCTGTTTAATTGGTGACGCATATAATGAAAAAACAATGTTACCAATTCATATAGCGGCTAATGATGGAGTTGCAATTATTTCCTTGTTTATTTGTAAGATGCAACTATGTTACCTGTTTACAGATTATTCCCAAGCACTTGAAAATTCTCTGAAGGCAGAACAGTATTTATCTGCTGGTCTAGGAATGATAATCAGTGCTCAATTCTATTTTTATGATTCATTAGTACAGCTTGCTTTTTACCCTGATGTTGATGAAGATAAACAACAAAAAATTATCAAAAAAGTTATAACAAATCAGGAGAAAATAGCGCATTGGGCACATCATGCACCAATGAATTACTTACATAAATTTCATTTAGTAGAGGCGGAACGACATCGAGTTATTGGTCAATATCTTGAAGCAATAGATAGTTATGAATGCGCTATTTCCCTTAGTAAAGAAAATGAGTACATTAACGAAGAAGCTCTTGCTTGTGAATTAGCAGCTACGTTTTATCTCAAATGGGGTAAACAAAAAATCGCCCAATTATACCTCACTGATGCTTACTATTGCTATGTCCGCTGGGGAGCTTTAGCTAAAGTTTATGACTTGCAAAAACGCTATCCTCAATTACTTCTTCCCACAATTCAGCAAGAAGAACTTAGCTCTTCTTACAGTGACAACAATTTACCTGAACTGGGCCTACATCTATCTACACTTAGTAATAAATCTACTCTGGTGACGAATGAAACTGTCATTGGCTCCAATACTAGTATTTCAGATATGTTAGATTTGGGAACTGTCATTAAAGCTTCTCAAGCAGTATCTGGAGAGATTGAATTGGAAGCACTCCTTTCTACTTTAATGGAAGTTGTGATGGAGAATGCAGGAGCTTCTAAATGTGTGCTGATATTGAGCGAAGCTAATAACTTAGACTTAACTATTGCGGCAATTAGTTCTGCTTCCACTTTTAGAGATACTAATACAGAGTTTTTATCTATTCCTTTCGAGTCTACCGATCTTGTTCCTATTTCTTTGATTAATTATGTCAAACGAACCCAAGAAATCTTAGTAATTGATGACATTAAAGACAAAGCTTATTTTGCCGTAGATAATTATATTAACCGTGAGGAGCCAAAAAGCATATTATGTATTCCAATGCTTAATCAAGGTAAATTGCTGGGGCTGATTTATCTAGAAAATAATTTAACAACAGGAGCATTTACACGCGATCGCCTAGAAGTTCTCAAGCTCCTAACTATCCAAGCTGCAATTTCTTTAGAAAATGCCATTCTCTACAATAATTTGACTGAAGCGAATGAGCAATTGGAGGACTACAGTCATATACTAGAGGAAAGGGTAGTAGTAAGAACAGCAGAACTTAATGAAAAAAATCAGCATCTACAAGAAGCTCTAGAAGAATTACAAAGTACCCAAAGTAAATTAATTCAAAGTGAAAAAATGTCTTCATTAGGGCAAATGGTGGCGGGAATTGCCCATGAAATTAATAACCCGATCAATTTTATTCATGGTAATATCACTCACGCAAGTGACTATGTTCAACAATTGCTAGATCTGATTAATATTTATCAGCAACAATATCCTCATCCCTCAGCAATAGTGGAGCAAAAAATTGAGGAATTGGATGTAGAATTCTTGAGAGAAGACCTTCCAAGAGTTCTCGATTCGATGAAGGTGGGAAGTTCCCGTATCCGAAATATTATTCTGAGCTTACGTAACTTCTCTCGTTTAGATGAATCGGAAATGAAGCCTGTAAATATTCATGAAGGCATCGATAGTACTCTAATGATTTTGCAGCACCGACTCAAGGAAAAGAGCGATTGCCCAGAAATTCAAGTCTTTAAAGAATATGCGCAACTGCCGGATGTTATTTGCTATGCTGGGCAACTCAACCAAGTGTTTATGAATATTTTAAGTAATGCGATCGATGCTTTAGAGGACTACAAGAATAAAGAAGATTCTTCAAGCAAAAATCCTCAAATTCGTATTCGTACTGAACTAGGAGAAGCAAACACGTTGAAGATTCGGATTGCTGATAACGGTTATGGTATGACTGCACAGGTGATGCAGAAAATATTTGATCCATTTTTTACCACTAAGGCAGTAGGAAGTGGTACGGGGTTGGGGTTGTCAATTAGTTATCAAGTGGTAGTGGACAAACATAAAGGTCAGTTAAGCTGTGAATCAACTCCAGGAAAGGGAACTGAGTTTGTGATTGAGATTCCAATGCAACAGTAAAACAAGCCGTTAATACTGAAAAATTTACAATATTCAGCACTCTTTATAATACGGTTCGGTTTAGAACTTCATCGAACCGTATTATGGAGATATTAAGGAACGCTTGTTACCTCTACACTTGCCGCGATCGCAGAATCATTAAGAGATGGCTGTTGTTTTGCTTGTAATTCTTGTCGGAGATTCTTGTAGGCAGATGGATCTGCTGGCATTATCAACTCTCCAAGCAGGCTTCCTGGTTTACGGCGGGTGTTGAGATCCATATCCTGAAGCAATTCATCAATATAATGGAATGTAAAAGGAATTAAACATGCTCCGCTGACGAAAGCATAGGGTCTATCTTTCTTCCTCCATTCCAACTCTGCTTTTACATCCTCTAACATCTGTTGCGGGGATGGTAAGGGTATATTTCCTTTGACATACTCTGATAACCACCTAGCACCAATCTCTGCTGATAACTGGGCACAGAAAGTATAGTTATAACCAACAAAACCCATCTGTGGAACATGAGGGTGAATGAGATGGCGGTAAAGATGGAAAGTGCCTTCCTCATCAAATACATGCCTGTGGTACTTCTCTTCTAAAAAGGGGATATCCTGAAGAAAACCTGTGCCAAAGACAACAACATCTGTCTGTATTTGCTCGCCATTATCCAATTCGACGCCACCAGCAAAAAACTTGTTGATCTTTGTCTTCACAGCACGAATTTTGCCTGCGCGTACATGCTCAAAAAAGCCTTTAGGTACCAAGCCGATACTACAGCCGATCAATTTGTTCATCGGTTGTTTGGGCACCATCCCACAAGCATCAAGGGGAAACTGTAAGCGCAGGATAGTCTCATTTAGCCGCCAAAACGCCCACACCAGTGGCTTTCCAAAACTATGCAGCCACTTTTCCCATCCTTGAAGTTTATGATAGGGTATCCAAATTTCTGCAAACCGAGTCAGGAAAATATACTTGATGTTCAACAGACCAAGAAAAAAGTTAGGAACTTTCCACAGTGCTTGACGGAACACAAGGGTACATTCCTTGGCCTTGCTAGCTGCGAGATTCGCTAAATCGGTGGCTGATTTGCCAAAACCGACAACAACCACTCGCTTGCCCTCTATTACAGAGCCGTCATTAAAGTTGTTAGTATGTATTACCTTACCTCCAGCGGCAATGAACTCTTCCATCCCCGGCAAGTTAGGAATGTAGGGAATATCACAAAGACCATTGCACACAATCACAAAGTCGAACTCGTAATTTTGTTTTTTAATCTCCTTACCATCTTTTTGAAAGCTAACACTAACAATCCATCCAGGAGCATTTCCTGATTTGCGCTCCACTTTAGTTACTTTCGCACCGAACTGAATTTTTTCTGCTACACCAAAGTGTTGGGCATAGGATTCAAGGTAAGCGTATATTTGCTCTCCTGAAGGCCATTCTGGATAAGACGCAGGCATAGGATAGTCTGAGAAAGCATAGGTGTCTCTGGGATTTTGGATCGACAGTCCTGGGTAAGTTCTCGATCTTTCCCATACCCCACCAAGCCCCTGCCGTTTCTCGAACAATGTAACTTCGTAACCTTCCTCAAGAAATGTCTTGGCTGAGACTAATCCGCTCACTCCTGCCCCAATCACACATATTTGTTTCGCTGTCATCTTGGGTTCTCCTCAATTATGATCGGACTTACGCAAAAATACACGCAGTAGGGGCAATTCATGAATTGCCCCTACCTAAAAATCAAAGTTTTGACTATTTATTGTTTGTGTAAGTCCTATATTAAATTGGCACAGGAATTTGATATCCGCTATCGCTAACTAATGAAGTAGCTAAATGATTGTCACTGAGATATTCTGACTGTTCTTGAGACTTAATTACATAAGTTAAGTATTCATATTGAGAGGGCAGATTTGTGCTTAGGTAATTGGCTTTTTCCTTAATTGCCTTAAATTTAGCTAGCGCCTTCTCGTCGTCAAGATGCTCCAGCAGAGGTAAACTGCCTTCTGGCTTATGATTGAGTCCAAGTAACATTACCGAGTAAGAATATGTCTCGAAGCCATGAAAATATGGATTGATATTCTTTTTATTTGGTAATCTGCTTCTCCACAACTTTAACTTTTCTTGCAGTTGTGCAGGAACTTTAATTTCTTGCTTAGTTGCTTGCCAAAACTTTGTATCTGCTCGATCGCTGGCACGGTAATGGAGTACCAAAAAGTCCCGAACACCATCTAGACAGTTAGCGATCGCTCTATTATAGTTGCGGATCAACTCTTCATTGAACGACTTGCCTGGAAAGTGATTGACTAGCTCTTCGATTCCATGCTGAATAAAAAATATCCCAGTAGATTCCAATGGTTCAACAAAGCCACTGGAAAGCCCTATTGCTACACAGTTTTTCACCCATGAGTTTCTGTTACGTCCAATCCTCATCTGGATATGAGAGGCTTTGCAATTATCAGCGACATTTCCTAAATGCTGGCGAAATTCTTGTTCTGCTTCCTCCGCAGAGATGAAGGCGCTGGAATAAACATAACCTGTACCATCTCTACCATACAAAGGTATATTCCAGACCCAACCTGATGAGAGAGCAGTTGCAGTTGTGTAAGGGTTGATGCCATTTTTCTGAATATCGCTTGGTATCTGTATGGCGATCGCGCGATCGCACAGTAGCGACTCTGAATAAGAAATGAATGGCTCACCAAGAGCTTTGTTAATCAAAAGACCACGGAAACCAGTACAGTCAATGAAAAGGTCTCCACTGATAATGCCATGCTCGTTAGTGTTGAGACTGTCTATGCTTCCATCCTCAGTTAAATTTACATCTACCACATCATCAACAATTTGTTTCACGCCCCTCTGTATTGAATAGTCTTTTAAGAATCTAGCAATTAGATTTGCATCAAAATGGTAGGCGTAAGGATACTGACCTTCAGCATCAGCAAGTGTTATAAGATTTTTTTCAGAAAAATGTTTCTCTGAGAATAAATGTTCTACTCTATCATCAAAGATTTTGCCGTTAAGATATCTCGGAGACCTTTGATGATCGCACAGCGTCGGTGCCATGAAGCAGGAATAATCAAATGCCTCATTGGCACTCTTAAGTTTTAACCACCATTCAGAGATACTGAATCCATCAATAAAATCAAATCTTTCAAAAGGGTGGTAAAAGTGTCTTCGATCGGAATTCCAATCAACAAATTTAATCCCCATTTTATAAGTAGCATTGCATTTTGGCATCCATTCATACTCTTGTAATCCCAGAAAATCAAAAAATGACTTGATGCTACTAAAAGTTGCTTCGCCAACTCCAATTTTTGTAATATTAGAAGACTCTACCAAGGTAATCTGAACATTTTTTTTCAAGGCTTTGCTCAAATAAGCTGCCGTCATCCAACCCGCTGAACCACCACCAACAATTACAACATTTTGTACATGCTGTGACATAGTAAAATTTCTCCTTCCAGTTTGCTCGTTAATTTATGCAGCTTTCAATAGTTGCTCAATTTCATGGTTTTTGGCATATACTAAAAGACCATTTGTAAATTGAGTGAAAACTGTAAATAAGTTTTCAACCAGTTCAAAAGCTTCTTGTTGGGATGCTTCTGATAGTTGAATGTCTTGTAACCATCGATCTATTCCAGATGAACCTGTCATGTGACCAGTTTCAACATCCAAATGGAAATCTGCAAAATATCGGCATGGTTTTTGGGTAATTGCTTTAATTTCTTGGCCAATCTCTGCTGCTACAGAAAACATTATATTGCCCGTTGCTTCGGTAACTTCAATAACTATTATTTTTTGAATAGGAGTAGCTTGCAAAGTATATCGATAGAGTTGATAACTCAACCAGCGAGCATTCTGAGTTTCTTCACTCCAAAGAAATTTTAATGCATCACTAAATTGCAAGGTTTTGTCAAATTCTAGGTTCTTCAAATCTTCCAGAAACCACAGCCAATGATGATCATCTTCATAAGTATGTTTGTTAATTAATGTCTGAATTGGATCGGTTGTTGGTTCTACTCGCAAAAAATACTTATTCAGTTCACCAAAATTCATAATAAAATGAGCAGCACATGGTGCCCAAGCTAGCCTTTGTCTGGGATTTATACTTTTATCTTGCATAAAATAAAACAAGGGTAATTGAGCAAATTCTTGCTTCTTTTGTTCAATCAATGCTAGGACTTGTTGCATTTTTAATTGTGCCGATTTTCAATGTTTAATATTCAAGCAGAAGTAACTTTCCGACTTTGTTGTGGGAAGGGTAATCTGCTCAAGCTTTGGTTGTTCAATTCCCAAAGCTTTTTTGATAATCATTAGGTCAAAACCCACTATTTGAATAGCAAATAATGTCTAATTTGTGATATTGCAGGTTTAGTTAAGAGTGTGTAGATAATTGGTCTTTAAAGACACGATAAATCTCACCTCTACATCAGGGTTTTAGATGTATTGTGTTATATCGTATTGAGGCTAACGCTAAATTGTAACCAGGTAATTTACTGTTATTGATTTTTACTTTAACTTCAACATATCTATGTAATAAACGTAGTCTTTACTTAAGTACGCTTGTTAATAAAGGGTCTTATTGAGCGTTTCAAAAACCAAATCGGCTAGTTAGACCTTCTACCCTAGCTAAAACTTGAGTATATACTTGGAAAGATTTTTAGACTTGTTGTAGATAAAGATAGTATTAATAATTACTTACCACCCTCAAGTGTTAGTATAGACTCAGCAGTGCGCTCAAATTCTTCTGGTGTATATCGCAAATGTACTTGGGCACCAGACCAAGAAAATGTACCAGGAGTCACAGAACGGACTAAGTAATAGAGGGGATAAACTCCTGGTTTGAAGTGGCCGGCGTAGGCGATAATGCGATCGCCTTCTCTCTCTCATATCATGTTCGCATAATTAGTTATGATTTCCATAGTCATTGCACCCCACACGCCAGATGCTCCACTTGGGGAGACCCCAAGACCGCACTGGCTCCCCTTAATCCCCTCCCCGCTTGCGGCTACGGTGTACACACAAGTCGAATTACCCCCCTCAATCCGCCCTTGCAAAAAGCTACGGTGTACACACAAGTCGAATTACCCCCCTTAGTCCCCCCTTGTAAAGCAGGGCTGTTTCATTCCATTTCAAACAGGATTTGTCAAGATGGTTAGCAAGAAAATTGTAAGTAAGCGTGACGAAGAGATGAATATTTAAGCACTGAAATATCAGTAAAATAGTTGGTTTCATCGGCACGCTAGTAACAAAATAACTAATTTTTAATTGCTAGAACCCTTGATTTTTAAAGCTCTTTGGGGAATGAAACAGCCCTGCCTTTACAAGGGGAGGGTTAGGGTGGGGTAAAACCCTGGTTAATCAGCTATTTCAGACTTGTGTGTACACCGTAGCTTGGAAAGGGGGGAAAAAAGAAATCTAATTCCCTCCCCTTTCCAAGGCAGGGCTGATTCATTCCATTTCAAACAGGATTTGTCAAGATGGTTAGCAAGAAAATTGTAAGTAAGCGTGACGAAGAGATGAATATTTAAGCACTGAAATATCAGTAAAATAGTTGGTTTCATCGGCACGCTAGTAACAAAATAACTAATTTTTAATTGCTAGAACCCTTGATTTTTAAAGCTCTTTGGGGAATGAAACAGCCCTGCTTTCCAAGGGGAGGGTTAGGGTGGGGTAAAACTTACGCTTCAAGCTAAATGAGTTATTATGATTCCCACTGATAAATGCCATCCATCCCCCATCTCGCTTTTCGTATCGAAACATTAAGGAATATTGCATTTAAGCAGAAACCTGGAGGAAAAGCGCCAAATCACCCGAAAGACCGTGGTAGTATGCTCTCGGTAAATGTGAAGATTGGGAGAAAGACCTTTGACACTACGGGTTGCTGTTATTGGGTCAGGCCCTGCTGGTTCATCTGCCGCAGAAACACTGGCAGCCTCTGGGATTGAAACCTACCTGTTTGAGCGGAAGCTAGACAATGCAAAGCCTTGTGGGGGTGCAATTCCCCTCTGTATGGTGAGTGAATTTGACTTACCACCAGAGATTATCGATCGCCGGGTACGGAAGATGAAAATGATTTCGCCTTCCAATCGCGAGGTTGATATCAATTTGATAAATGAAGATGAATATATAGGAATGTGCCGCCGGGAAGTGCTGGATGGCTTTTTGCGCGATCGCGCGGCAAAACTAGGCGCAAATTTAATTAATGCCACTGTTCATAAACTTGATATACCAGGAAACAATACCGATCCCTATACCATTCATTACGTTGACCATACAGATGGGATATCACAGGGTATTGCCAAAACTCTGAAAGTGGATCTAATTATTGGGGCAGATGGGGCTAATTCCCGCGTTGCTAAGGAAATGGACGCTGGGGATTACAATTATGCGATCGCTTTCCAAGAGCGAATTCGCTTACCCGAAGATAAAATGGCCTACTATAACGACCTCGCCGAAATGTATGTCGGTGATGACGTTTCTACCGATTTCTACGCTTGGGTTTTCCCCAAATATGACCACGTAGCTGTCGGTACTGGTACGATGCAGATCAATAAAGCCAGCATCAAACAGTTACAAGCTGGTATCCGCGCTCGTGCTTCCGAGAAGCTAGCAGGCGGTAAAATCATCAAAGTTGAAGCCCACCCCATTCCTGAACATCCCCGTCCCCGTCGTGTTGTTGGTCGCATCGCTTTGGTGGGAGATGCTGCTGGTTACGTTACCAAGTCTTCTGGTGAAGGTATTTATTTTGCCGCTAAGTCTGGGCGGATGTGTGCCGAAACCATTGTAGAAGCATCTAACAGTGGTAGCCGTATTCCTACAGAAGGCGACCTGAAGGTTTACCTGAAGCGTTGGGATAAAAGATACGGACTCACCTACAAGGTGTTGGACATTCTGCAAACCGTGTTCTATCGTTCTGATGCTACCCGCGAGGCCTTTGTGGAAATGTGTGATGACCTCGATGTACAACGGCTAACATTTGATAGCTATCTGTATAAAACGGTTGTCCCAGCTAATCCCATCACCCAATTGAAGATTACTGCCAAAACTATTGGTAGTCTAATTCGGGGTAATGCTCTTGCACCTTAGGTAAGTGCAAAATACTGAAATTGCAACCAATAAAATTACCCAATACGGTTACAGTAGACCTCTTGTAAAAGTCCCTAACACCCCATCCTCAACCCCTTCCCGCAATCGTGAAAGAGGGGTTGAGAGTGGGGTTGTTATTTTTGATTTATGCAGGAGACTCCATGAGCTGCACTCACAAGGAACAATGAAAATAATCTAGGAATGATTTTGCGTTGTTTCAGCCTCTATTTTTAAGGCATGTCTAGTGAGGGCTACTAACAAATTAAGTTTTGTAGAAATTAATTCTCTTGTAATTTTTGCTTTGTTATTGTAATTTTCATAGAAAAAAAACTCAGTATTTTACTAGTAGTAGCTGTTGGCTATGTCGTTGCCCTGTAGAGCAAACCTAAACTCCTGAAAAGAGCGCGATCGCTACAGCTTGTGGTTGAGTTTGGTTTAATAAAAACTTTGCAGAAAATTACAAGATTATGATGAACAAAAAAGTTAAAACAAAAACTCAAAACTTTTGTAAACTTGTTTCAGTTTTTACAAGTATCTTTATAGTTTCGCCAGCCTATGCAAGCGATTGGCTTCAATGTGCAAATCTAACCCAGATCGATGTAAGCACTTGTCAGATTCTAAACTATCCAAGTGCTAGCTACGAATATGCGATCTCTTATAACACAACTGAGCCGTTACCAGTTGTCTGTAGTTTTTGGAATGTGGGAGCAAGGATCTATAACAAGCAACCATATCTAATTGTTTCTGATAATCCAACGGCAGGCATGAATTATGGAGGCTTTATTTTTTATAAAGGAACACAAGCCTCTGATGATGCCACATCTACATGTTCTGCTGGACAGTGGCGTCACAGATACTGGCAATTAACTCAGAACAATAGAATTGAACTGAATTTTAGTAACGGGTGTTCGGGAGCTGAAATCCCAGTCTTCTGTCGCGCACGCAAAGAAGCATCTATCAATAACATTTTGAACTTTGAACAAAAGAGATTAGCTCTGCTTCCTGACAGTAGTCTGCTAAAAAGTAATAGATAACGTGATGTGCAACTTTCTTTCAAACCTAACCCGCAACCCCTTCCATACTAGGTAATCGAAGCAAAAATCAAAGCCTCTCGGACTGTGGGCACAGGAATGGAAGCGAGGTTCCAAGAATAAGTTGCAGATCATATTCATCAAAATTCTTAATTGTGGTAACTTGCTGGCACAAGCTATAGCGCTTCTGGTTTGAGTCGAATACAGACCTAACCCCCAGCCCCTTCCCTGCAAGGGAAGGGGAGTAAGATTCAAAGCCTCTCTCCTTTTAGGAGAGAGGCTTGGAGAGAGGTCAAAGTTGGGTTGATCGGATTGCAAAGCTACCTCTGTGACGAAAGCTAACAAATCTTTGGAGCAGATAGTGTTTCTCAGTCGCATGGAATACAGGTCTTTGGTTTAGTGCAATTTCTGATAAAACAGATGTTGTTCTTAATCTACTGGGGCAAAATAGAAAACATGACGATTGAACCCGATTCCTCTAATCTACCAACCCCAGACCCAGCCTCCGAAAAGGATTTGCAGCCAGATGACTTTGACGGTGGTGCAGCTGAGAATAACCTAAGCTCAGAAGCACTAGCAACACAACAAGCCCTAGCTGTGATCGCCTCTTTGCAATCTCCACAACATACAACTGCTCTCAAACAAGCCCGTTCTGACTTCAAGCAACCCATTAGCAAGCAATTTACAGTTAAGCCAAGGGCATTGCTGATTATTCTAATCGCGATCGCCATCACCTTAATTGGAATTATCCTCAATAACTGGATCGTTGGCATTATCGGCACGCTGATAGCTTTGTTGTTATCCCTGGCGATATTATTGCCTTGGTTGCAAGAAGTTTTAGACGAGTGGTTTTCACCCCAAGAACGCACCCTATTTATTGCCTTTTTGGGACTAATAGTAGCCATTATCGGCACGATCAGGTTCACAGGTATAGGCGATCGCTTACTGCTTTTAGGACGCCAGATTAACTGGGATATTGCTGGTAGCCTCGCAGAATGGTTTGGCGCTTTAGGGCAAATTCTCATCGCCATCATTGCCGTTTACGTAGCTTGGCGACAATATGTCATTTCCAAAGACTTGACAATTCAGCAAAACCTGCTCACAGTTCAGCAAAATATTATCACCCAGCAACAGACAATCGATTCCTATTTCCAAGGCGTTTCAGACTTGGTATTAGATGAAGAAGGATTATTAGAAGATTGGCCCCAAGAAAGAGCGATCGCTGAAGGACGCACTGCGGCAATTTTGAGTAGTGTCGATGGCAGTGGTAAAGCGAAAATTCTCCGTTTTCTGTCACGTTCCAAGTTGCTGTCACCCCTAAAACGCGATCGCCTATTAGGTCGAGCCATTCTTGATGGAACTGGCGGATATGCAGAAGACCGCCTCGAAGGTGTGCGCGTCATCGATTTAGGCGTAATGCTAGCCGCAGCAGACCTTTCTGGTACTGATTTACGTTGGACTGACCTCAGCGAAGCTAATCTTGTCCGCGCTAATCTGAGCGGTTGTGATTTAGTAAAAGCCAACCTCTCCCGCACAATTTTATACAATGCGAATCTCGATGGTGCTGACATCAACGGTATTCGCCTATTCTATGGTGTAGTAGATAAAGCCTCACCCCGCAGTCGCACTGAACCACCAAATTATGAAACCGGCGAACAAACTGGCGCTGTGATCGAAAATGCCGATTTCAGCAACGTACAACGGATGT
This sequence comes from Nostoc sp. DedQUE09, assembly GCF_034530915.1. Classification (NCBI taxonomy): domain Bacteria; kingdom Bacillati; phylum Cyanobacteriota; class Cyanophyceae; order Nostocales; family Nostocaceae; genus Nostoc; species Nostoc sp. DedQUE09. Next base: position 27,024 of record NZ_JAVRCE010000065.1, on the reverse strand, counting down.
CTGAGTCTGCACGTTGCTACTGTTGCACTTGGGGTGGCGAAAAAACTAGAGGTACTATTCCTGGTGGTTGTGAAGGTATTCCTAATAAGTTGGGAAGATAGTTATAAAAAATCAGTTAGCCGCATTAAAGATTTGCTGTGCAGTTAAATTTAATTGGGGAAAGGTAGGTGATGAAATCGTGGTGTTACCTTGAAAGGCTGTCATTTGATATTCACCATCAACTAATTCGCATACAAAAATGGTAGGTTGTTTGGGATTACCGATGAACTTTCTTGCACCCAATGCAGCATAATCAGCAATCCAATATTCGAGAATTCCCATTTCTTCATAATCTCTAAGTTTATTGTAGTAATCATCTCGCCAGTTGCTCGAAACAACTTCAATAACTATTGGAACCGATGCCGCTTGGCTCACTGTTGACTGTTTTTGAAAAAGCGGTTCATTGTCGAGATTATCAAGATTTAGTAGCAACACATCAGGCGAATAAGCGGATTCGGCAGAAGGAGTTTTGACCAATACGGTTTTGGGAATTCCGTAAGGTAAATTAAGACGATCAAACTCCACGGTTAATTTCCGCGATAAAAAAGCAATAACTTTTTCATGTTGTCCGGTTGGAGGTGGCATTTCAATAATTACTCCTTTGTGTAATTCATAGCGTTTCCCATCGTTGGGATACCACTCAATAAATTCATTGAACGTGAGTAATTTGGGCAACGCTTGGGTCATAATCCTACCTCCGTAACAGAGAGCGCTGAAAAAACAAGAGATTTTACGACATCCTTGAGCGAACAAAATATAAGTCTTTCAGGAATTTTAACTAGTACAGCATGGCGGAAGTTAACCACCCCTGACGCTCGTTCGCTCTTAGCGTCTCCCCTTGGGAGAAGACTCGCTAACGCTGGGCTTACGGGTTCGGCAGTTCCTCATGGGGGAACTCCCAAAACCTTACTGCCTCACCATTTCAAATCTATGAAACGCTTAGGCTGTATTCATTTTTAATTTTTAATTCCGCCTTGCGGTACTAGTGGCTTTGCTTCCTTCCAAATGAAAGGAATTTTTTTCATTCTAATGTTGTCATACACCCCAGTAATTCTCGCCTTCCGGTAGGGTGAGGATTTCAACGCCATCTTCAGTTACAGCTAAGGTATGCTCACATTGAGCGGATAGTTTGCGATCGCGCGTTACCGCAGTCCACTTATCGCCCAGAACCTCGACTTCATAAGTACCTTCGTTAATCATTGGCTCAATGGTAAAAACCATCCCTGGTCTGAGGCGCTTACCCTTACCACGTGTGCCATAGTGGGGAATATCCGGTGCAGTATGGAAAATATTACTGATGCCGTGGCCAACGAAATCTCGCACTACAGAAAAGCCTTGTCCTTCAGCATACTCTTGAATGGCTGCACCAATATCGCCAATGCGTGCCCCAGGTTTAACTTCAGCAATACCCAAGCGCAAACACTCTTGTGTCACCTCTACCAGCTTTCTGGTTTTTGGGGAAGGAGTACCAACAAAAAATGTCTTCGATGTATCGCCGTGATAACCTTCAACAATTGGCGTTACATCAATATTAATAATGTCACCTTCTTTGAGAATTTGCTTGGCGTTGGGAATGCCGTGACAAATTACTTCATTTACACTGGTGCAAATTGATTTAGGATAACCCTTATAGCCAAGGGGTGCGCTTTTTGCGCCATGTGCTTGCGTCCAACGTTCGGCTTCATCATTTAGTTCAAGAGTGCTAACCCCTGGCTTCACAAAGGGTTCTAGATGCTGGAGAAGTTTAGCAGCTAAACGCCCAGCTTGACGCATTTTCTCTATTTCTCGTTGGGATAAAATAACAATTAGTTCAGTTTTCATTAACTTTTATCTAAAGTATCTTTCATAAACATAGTTAACCCTGTCTGTGCAGCTCTTTGTGCAGTATCAGCAACCTTTAAGGTATATAAGCTCTGCTCTGGGGTAACGTACAAAGGAGTCCCGTCAAAAAGATGGTCTAACACCATACTCGTGTCTTTAACGAACAAACCCCGGCGAGGGCCAACTTCTATAGGTGTTGTTTCCCCTGGCTGGACGAATATCCCGGTGTCGCCATCAAAAATTAAACCACCTTTTTCACCGTGAACTTCAAACTTGCGTTCTGATTGCCAAATACTTTCGCCTTTGCCATACACGACTTGGGCTAAAAGTCCACTGTTAAAGGACAGTTCACTAGTGCAGAAACAGGTTTGGTAGTATTCCGGTTCTATTTGCCAATATCGCTGGTGAGAGTTAACAGTAAATACTGTACCAAATAAATCTATGAGACGATGTAGCCGAGACAATGCCCCCATTAAGGGAAAGCCAAAAAACTCATGGTTATAAGTCCATTTGCGGGGTGCAGGATTTTGAGGATTAATGGTGCTGTAGCGAACATAAAACACTTCACCAATTTTGTCTAAGTTTTTCTTCAAAGCTTGATGCAAACCACCCAAAAGTTCCAGATGTTCAACGTGCAGGAGTTTTTGTTGTGCTTTGGCTAAGGCAATCAGTTCCTCAGCTTCTACCACATCCAACGAAAGAGGATACTCTACAATCACATGTTTGCCGTTGGTAAGTGCTGCACGAGCGATCGCACCATGATCTCGATTAATAGTGGAGATCGCTACTAGGTCTATATCTTCACGTTCTACGAGCTCTTGCCAAGTATTCAAGACTTGAATCTGGTACTCTCTGGCAAAGGTTTCGGTTTTTTCTCTGGTATGACCAACAACTGCGACTATGTGCGATCGCTCATCACGGAGCAATGCCTCAGCCCGAAACTTTGCCGCATACCCAGTACCTACCAAACCTACACGCACTCTTGGTTTTTCCAAAGCTGCTTCTGAATTATACATGATCCTCATTAGTTCTGTTTTTGATCTTCCCACGCTTCTAATGGTGAGATTCTCTCTTCATGGGGTTCACCAGTCTTAATACTTGTCGGGTTTTGGGGAAAAGGGAAAGAAAAAACCTTTAACCTTTACCCTTTAACCTTTTCCCCAAATCCAATTCCGACTTAAAAATGCACAAAGCGTGCAGTATTGTCACCAGTCTAGACTCTACAACATTCGTCCTACCCCCTCAAGGACAATAAGACTTTATTTGCAGCTAGATAGAATGACGTGTACTCAAAATGGAAGACTTCAAAAGAAAAAGCCTTTTTTACTCCATAATGTTAGAAATTTGTCAATACAATGAACAAAAAATGGCAAAAGAAAAATTAAATCTCTACTGTACTGTTATGTTTCTTTCATTGATAACGAGCGCATTTAAATCAGATTAAAAAATGAAACAGCCCTATTTTTTAAAGGAGTTGGGGAATCTCTTCTACGTAAGTCCTACAAAATACTGGTAACATTAACCTTACTCATGTTTACTTTTCGAAAATATAACTTTTTCTAATCACAACCTGACTAGGGTAGAAAATAATATAAAGAAAACTTATCGGGATTAAGTAACTAAATTTCATTACTAATCGGGTTCAATTTCCAGTTATATCGTTTAATTTTTCTCGTAGTATCAGAATTGAAGCAAATTTAAACCAGCGGCTAATTCCACAGAACTGCCGTGACCTTTGCCTTAAGATAACTTATACTGCCGTTTGCAAAAGAGAGGATTCCTCGATGCCAACTTATAAAGTGACACTAGTCAACGAAGCTGAAGGGCTAAACCAAACACTTGACGTTGATGATGATGTCTATATTCTAGACGCTGCCGAAGAAGCTGGTCTTGACCTGCCCTACTCTTGCCGTGCTGGTGCTTGCTCGACCTGTGCAGGTAAAATCACCAAGGGTACTGTCGATCAGGGCGATCAGTCATTCTTAGATGATGAACAAATAGAAAAGGGATATGTACTGACTTGTGTTGCTTACCCAACCTCTGACGTCACAATCGAAACTCACAAAGAAGAAGACCTTTACTAAGAGTTAAGCGACTCAAATATAAACCTCTTGCAAGAGTTACTAATGTCGACAAAATAGAAGCAAAATATTTAGAGTTAACACTCTTGCAATGCAATATCGTGTCTACCTCTAAAAGCGACTTTGACAAAAAGTCTAATTTTATAATGAGCAGGAACACAGTAAATTTTGTGTTCCTGCTTAATTTTTTAAGTATGGAGTTTCCTATCTATTCTATAATTTTGGCCTCTTTTTAACTCTCGACTCCTAGTTCACAGATGCAACTTGAATGCCAAGAGCTCAAAGCTTAATTTCTTTGTTGAGAATTTGAATTTGAGTACTAGGATAGTAAAACTGGAGAATTTTTGGACTTGACCAACCTAGTTTTGCTAAATTTTGAGCGCCAGTTTGACTCAAGCCGACACCATGTCCTAATCCACCACCAATAAAAGCGTATCCCCAGAGTTCCGATTTGCCTTTGTTTAAGGGTTGGATGTAAAAAAGCGTACTTGTAGGGGCTGCAAAAGCACTGCGAACTTCGTCTTTGTGCAAAATAAAGGTGCTGCGATCGGTTTTAACTGCAAGTTCAAGGATACGTCCACTTTGGCTTCGCTCCACTACTGCCATAGCCTGAATTGTTTTAAATTTGGCATGGGGACTGTTTTTCACTTGTAAAAATTTCTGCAAGTCCTTGATAATATCCTTTAAAGGGGTTTCTTTATGCCAACGAAACATATCCCACTTGCTTTCATTAAATCCTTGTTGCGTATTAATAAATTTCTGGAAATTCTTTTCATCTGCTAAGTTCTGCTTAGACAAGTCCCAAAAATTGGTCGGAGCATCTAGTACAGGGCGCAAATAGGGACGATCGTCGCCATTCCAGACATCGCTAAAGGAAGCGGTGACGCCACCAGTGGTAGAAGAATACAGGGCGTCTACGAGTTCATTTTTATAAGTTAGTACTTTACCCCTGGTTGAGGCGATCGCTTGGTCTGTTTTGGCAGCTGCTCCCTTCAACCCATAATAAACTTGGCAATGAGTATCAGCACACAACTGATAGTTATCTGCGGCAAACCTACGTAAATTTCTCAGGGCATAAGTTCGGGCAAGAATTGCCTGAGCTTCTAGCGCCGCTTTTGGTGCATCTATTCCTATTTCGTAAGGTACAACTCCACGCAAATAAGTTTCTAAGGGTACTTGGTTAACGAGAGTGTATGTGCCATAGGCATTTGGCTGCAAATTCAATCGACCGGCATAAAGACGAGCATTTTCTGGTTTCTCGCTTTTATTTACCCGAATCAAGTTTTTATCAGTGCTAATTTCCAAGTCCTTCGGGCTATAGCGATTACCATCCACCACCCAACTTACTCGCGGCACTTGCTTCAAAACTTTAGTATCAAGATATACTTTTTGTTGGGTAGAAGCTTGGATGTTTTGTAATAACAAGCGTCGCAGTAAAGGGGTGCTGTAAACATCTCGTTTAGCCCAAACCTGCCAGCGTTCTGGCTGGGCTATTTCCACTTCCATTCCCTGAGAACGCCATTTTTTAGCACTGTCTTCCGCAGTTTCAAAAGTCCGATATGTGCCCAAAACTACTACTTCTTCGACTGCTGACTGGGGTAAAGCTTGCATAACTGTTTCCAGCTTTACAGGATTTTTCGTAAACAGGATTTGCTGCTTATTGCCCGCTTGAAATTTTAGCTTTAAGCGATCGCCTTTCATGGGTTCCAGTTGCAGCTTGGCTGTGGCTTCGGCGCCAAATCGCTGCACAATTCCAATTTTCAGTTCTATATCCTGGATGTTGCTCTCAGGCCCTGATGCAGCAGTCAGTCCCAATAGACAAAATGTTGTCAGTACAGTGTGGGGAAAACGCCAAAACGAAAATTTCATGGCTACCTGATAGCGTTCGTGTAGCGTCTGCAAGAGTTGCGATCGCGAGTCATCTCTCGTAGAGAGGGTCTTCTGCCCCTTAATGAGTCGTTGGAGCTGATTTTCCAATTGCTTTGTAGCGCGGTTTTTTTGTCGCATGAATGCTCCAATGATACCATTACCAATTTTGCCCTCAATATTAGTTGCAAAACGAAGTCATAACGACTATGATTTATTTAGAGGCAAAAAACAGAACTAGTTGGATAAACTCTTTATGGTTAGAGTCCAAGAAATTCCATTAAATCAGATAAAACGGCCATTGCCCCGTACAAACGATCCAAATAAAGTACAAGCTTTAATGGAATCGATTGCGGAGATTGGGCAGCAAGAACCTATTGATGTCCTAGAAGTAGATGGACAATATTATGGCTTTTCTGGTTGCCATCGGTATGAAGCTTGCCAACGTTTAGGCAAAGAAACCGTTTTAGCAAGAGTCCGTAAAGCACCCCGTAGCGTTTTAAAGATGCACTTGGCATAGAAAATGGGAGTGGGGAATAGGGAGCAGGGGAGCAGAGGAGACAAGGGGACAAGGGGGACAAGGTGACAAAAGTTTAGAACTTACAATCAAGTCTTTCTCCTTGTCCCTAAGTCCTCTTTCCCATGCCCAATTTCCAATCCCCAATTACATATAACCTAATTAGGAGAAAATTATGTCATCGAAAGTAACAGTCAAAAATGTAAATATCGGCATTGACGAGGCGAGTAGGGCTAAAATTGCCGATGGTTTATCTCACCTGTTGGCTGACACTTATACACTGTATCTGAAAACTCATAACTTCCATTGGAATGTAACGGGGCCGATGTTTCAAACATTGCATTTGATGTTTGAAACCCAGTATACAGAATTAGCCTTAGCAGTTGATTTAATAGCCGAAAGAATTAGAGCGCTTGGCTATCCTGCACCAGGAACCTACAGCGAATATGCCAAACTAAGTTCGATTCCAGAAACTCCCGGAGTTCCTAAAGCTGTGGAGATGATTCGCGAACTTGTGGAAGGACAAGAAGCCGTAGTCAGAACTGCACGGTCTATTTTCCCCGTGATAGAGGAAGTTAACGACGAACCTACCGCCGATTTATTGACTCAGCGGATGCAAGTACACGAAAAGACAGCTTGGATGTTGAGAAGTTTACTGGAAGAATAGGAATTAGGGAATAGGGAATGGGGCATAGGGCACAGGAAATAGCGGATAGAGAAAAAACTTAATCGCCAATGCCCAATTCCTAATCCCCAATCCCCAATGCCCAATACCCAATCCCCAATGCCCCATACTCAAAAGTTGCAAACTTTAATGCAACAGGTAGGTATTTCTAGTTTTAAAGCACTGAGTCGCGCTGCTGGTGTCTCAGAGCGTCAAATTTTGCGCTTACGCCAAGGAAAGCTAGAGCAGATGCGGGTAGATGTGTTGCTCAAGCTGTCGCCAGTGCTACAGATGCCATTGAATGAATTAATCGCAACTTTCTCAACCGTAGAGTTTTCACAAGAGAAAACAGCGCCAACTCAGGAATTGTTACAAGAAATTACAAATTTAAGAAGAGAGTACGATCGCTCGCAGCTTCAATTAGAACAACAGCGAGAAATATTACTACAAGAACTCCAGCAGTCGAGTTTGCAACTGCTGGAGTCTTTATTATTGCAATGGCCAACAGCAGCACAGAAAGCGCAGGAAAATCCCCAGCTAGCAGCAGTGAAAATAGTACCGTTGGTGCAAAAACCTCTGGACAAGCTTTTACAGGCGTGGGGAGTGGAAGCGATCGCACCTGTGGGAGCAGAATTACCTTACGATCCCCAACTGCACCAATTGCTGGAGGGAACTGCACAACCTGGAGAAACAGTCAAAGTACGCTACATTGGCTACTTTCAAGGTGAGAAACTGCTTTACAGAGCCAAAGTGAGTCCTATTTGAGGAAGTGAGAAGTTAGAAGTAACAAATTCACAACTCTTTACTTTTTGTATTGTCTGTCGAGAAATGACAGATATTGGGAATACTCAAGATAGCTGAGGCGATCGCCTTCAGAAAACTTCTTTTAAAGCCTTGGTGTCGGTTCTAGCTTGCTTGGCACTGTTGAAACCTAAATTTTTGGCTCTAGAGCGGTAGTCCAGAGGTAAATGATTTCAATTATGTAAATAATTGGACATAAATAAATATAGATCCTAGTTACTATCATGAGTACTCAGGGAGGAAAAGCTACTGCTAGACTCGGTTTAGCTATGTGTAGGCGTAGCGAGCCGTAGGCATCGCTGCAACAAGTTTAATTCTGAGTTGCTTAATGATAATTATTATCATGAGATTTATTGAAGAATCTCAGTTTTGTAAAATTTTTGGTAAATCATCTGAAAAGCAGTAACTTCAGCTTGTATGTAAGTATATATTTAAATCCATGAGATGCAAGTAAGTCGGCGTTAAAAAATTAACATATATGACAAAACATCAAATCAACGAACGACTTATAAATTGGTCATTACAACATTTTTACAAAACTAAATATACCAGTTGTTTATCATGCCAACTTACTTAGCTTGTTTCTTTATAATTGGTCTATTTCTAGTAAGAAAACTATAATTAATTAAGCTAACTAATTGTTTTGATGGCAAAAAAATAGATTCAAAATTTTATAATTAATCTTTATCTATCCTGATTAATTATGAATGATTACTCTATAGGTAATCTTAAATTTTATTTTACAAGTATTTTTAAATGTTCTATAATAGCGAAATCAGAGTATTATTTACATAAGTCAGAGTGACATAATTATGAGAGAACAAGTAAAAGTTATTAAACTCAGTGGTAATTTGAACGCCACAACTTCACAAGACTTTCGACAAAATATCACTGATATTCTAGAAAGTGGTGCGAAAATTGTGTTAGTTGATTTTAAAGATGTAACGTTTATGGATAGTTCGGGTTTGGGAGCTTTAGTATTAGCTTTTAAAACCTTGCGAGCAGCGGATACTAAGCTTGTTCTCTGCTCAATTAATGAGCAAGTCAGGATATTATTTGAACTAACTAATATGGATAAAGTATTTGAAATCTTTCCCAGTCAAGATGCATTTAATCAGGTTTTAGTCTCTAATACGTAATTAATCAAATTTCATTTGCAAAATAGATAAATCATCATCAAAAGCATCTTTGGAGTTCAAAGCTATTAAATAACTGAGTACGCGATCAAGTTGGCTATCAACAGGATCTTGTAAGCTAACTAGTAGCTGAATAAAAGCATCCAAACTCCAAAGTGTGCCGTCTGATTTAGTGATTTCATAAGCGCCATCACTAAAAATGTAAAGGGTACTGAATTTTTCAATATTGTAAAACCCATCAACATATTTTGCCTCTGGAAACATACCAACTGGCATACCAGGGGTTTTCAAGAGTTGAACTTCAGACTTTCTTGGAGAGGTGCCAGTAACTAAAACTGCTGGTGGATGGCCTGCACTAGCATAAATTAACTGACGGTTGATTCGGTTGTAAACTCCGTACCAAATTGTAAAGTACTTGTCATTTTGATAATTCATCTGAAAAGTGTCATTCAAAGCCTTCAATACATCACTAGGTTGATAGTAATTCAAACCTTTGAGCGCACGGGAACGCAGCAGATTTAGCACTGAAACAGAAGGAAGAGTAGCTTTGAGTCCATGTCCGGCCGTATCGAGTAAGTAAATTGCCAAATAGTCATCATCGAGCCAATAGTAATCGAAACAGTCACCGCCGAGTTGTCGCGAGGGAATGAATCGGAAATTTATATTGAAGGGTTCGGTCATGGAAAGAGGTAGCAGCGATCGCACATATTCTGCTGCTTCTGACATTTCTGATTCTAGAAGCAACTTTTGAGCCTGCAAATCTCTACTCAACTGATGCAGGCGTAATCCCGCTCTTACGCGTGCTTGTAATTCATTATGCTCGATAGGTTTAGAGATAAAATCATCAGCACCAGCATCTAAACCTTTGACACAATCGGCAACGGAATCTAAGGATGTTAATAAAATAAAGAATGTAGTGAAAAATTTGGGGTTTGTCTTAATGCGGTGGCAAACTTCTAGTCCAGTCAACCCCGGCATGATCCAATCACAAATAATTAGTGCTGGACGATAAACTAGTGCCTTTTCTATTCCTTCCTCGCCGCTACTGGCAGTAACGACCTCATAACCCTGTTTTTCCAACATCCTTTTCAGGAGTATTTTTATTGAATGGTCATCATCAATTATTAGTATTTGAAACATATAATTTTTTTGAAAACACTCATTAATAATTTTTTGTCAAACTAGAAAATAAAAATATGATATGAGCTAATAAGCTAGTAGTATCAATACACAGAAAAATGCTGCTATAGCGCTTATCGTACCCTGTGGATGCTCCTTCTGGGGAGACCCTAGCGCAAACGGAGAACTCGTAGAGTAGTTCTTATGCGTCTATGTATGCAATAGAATTTGACTACTCTCTCTTTTTAAGAGAGAGTACCTTACGTTGGGGCAACAGGCATAAGGAGTTGAGGGTTTGGTCTTTATAAGACTCAAATGAGAAGCACTATAACTCATTTCTATTTACTCATGGAATTTACGACTGTTTAACAGTCATAAAATATTATGGCGCTCCCAAAGGATTTAGCCATAAAAGAATGTTGCTTTTTAACTGGTTTAAGTCGCGGTATGCTTCTTGCTTGAACCATTGTCCTAAAGCGTCAAAGGGGGTAAAAGATGTTCCCGTTTGCCATTTAATATCTTGACCTAAAGGTGTTGTATGATTTCCTGGTAACGTTTGTGCTGTCACCATTTCATCAAAACGTTCTTGTAAGATTTTGGTTAAAGCTGCCGATTGATCGATGGTGTCATTACTAAATTTTATTAATAAATTGCGCCGGATACTGTAACATTCTTGGACAAGTTTGTTAGTTTCCAACGGCGATGGGGTAAACTCGATTTTCAAAGTAGAATTGAATTGTTCTACTAGAGGAATAGCTTCTTTAGCGGCGTAGTTGTTGAAGGATATTAAAATATTGCCTGCACGTTCTACTTTAAAAAGGCTACCAATCAGCAAGTGGAGTTTACAGCCCATACTGTGCCCAACGCCGTAGATGGGAAAGTAAAGCTTGCGTAATGCCCCAGAATCATGCAATCGTTCGAGGGTGCGGTCAAAGTTTAACAGCACGGATTTTGCGATCGCAGTATGATCCAGTGTATTGACGAAAGGGGTAGCAATTACAACATAGCCTTTACTTGCCAGTTGTTCGAGTAACCAGCGATAAGTGATGTGTGGTGCAGTGGCGACAAATGCACCTCCCAAAAAATGAACGATACCTATGGGATTTCGGGGAATGATTACCCAGTTCCCTCTAATTTCTTTCCAGTCCATGCGGATAAGCGATCGCTTTACGAATATTCTTTATGGTAGACCGGGGATTGCAACCGTGGGAAAGATTATGGAAAAAGCCATTGATAATCTCTGGCAAGTAGATCGGAAACCAACCCAATACTTCTCGGGTTTTGGGGAAAAGGGGAAAGGGAAAAGGGAAAGAAAAAACCTTTAACCCTTACCCTTTACCCCAAACCCGATTCCGAGTTAAAAATGCACAAAGCGAGAAGTATTGGAAACCAACCCACCCAGCAGCGTCTATGCATTAGACCTCTTGCAAAAGTGCTTTTGGCAAGAGGGGGAAAAAGGGGTTCATGTTAAAGGGGAAGGGGACAATACAGAACCTTTCCCCGTTCCCCCTTACCCTTTTCCCCACAAATGCCCAGAAGTCTATTTATCATAAGCACCTACGCTTTCTCCAACTCTTTCTAAATCCCCATTACAAAACTTAATTACGAATTACGAATTATCTTAACGTTGAGTCTGTAATCTTTTCATCTCGTATTGCACATCTAATGCAATTTGTAATGCTTCATTGAGTAATCTTCCATGCTCAGTAGCCTCCTCTGTTACTTGCATAGCTGTTAAAGTTGCTAAATTGTTGACAAATAGTTCTGTATTACTCAGGATAAAATTCTTGTTCTCTCTCAAAATCCTTTCTGTTTTTAAAGCTCGAACTAAATCAGCTTTGGTGAGTTTAAGTGCTTCGATTACATCCTCTCTTTCCTTTATAATCACTTCTGGATTACCAGCTTCTTCTATTTGGTCATTGATATCTATAACTCTAATAACAGTATTATATCTATTAACCTCATTTAATAGGATTTGCAAAGATTTCGTCATATTAACTTTAACAAGCTTACTTCTACTTTTCCAGATCAAATACAAGATACTTTGCGTCAAACCACCAACCCAAAGCGCTAAGAAAATTAATAATATCCATGATGGAATTGTTATCCATGTAACAAATATTTTAATAATGATGTCAAATAAAATATATACGAAAATAAATGTAGAAAATCCAATAAAGACTACAGTTGCTCCTTCAGAGCTTTTAAGTTTTTGTATATATATATTTGCTAATCTCTTGAGAGGATTTGTAATAATTAAAAGTTCCCCATTGACAGGTAAATTAGTCAGCTTTTGCAGATCGTTCTGACTAATTTCCAAGCCCTGTAAATCATCCCGCACAGCTTTTCAACCCTTGCCAGAATAGTTATTTAATCTAATATAGCAATCAAATTTCTAGAATGCTGGCATTTTGTCTAAACTTTTTCGTGCAGTTAATACTTATAGGCAATATCAATAATTTTTGTACAATATGATACTATTTTGCCAAGATAACTATTTACAGCAGAATTCAGAATTCAGAATGGGCTACGCCCCGTTGCGCTAACAGAATTCAGGAGTAAAACACGCTTTCTACCTGGGTAACAGACTTAGCTTGTGTACCTCACCAACTTGAAATTGTTCTAGCAAACAGTCATTTAAGAATGGAAAAGTCCGCAAAAACGGACTTTATTTATTGAGTTATAAATAATCGTGTCTTATTCGTTACATTAACTTCGTTTTGGAGAAGGTTGTTTCTGTTTTGAAACACCAGGCTGAGAGTTTAAGAATGGGGGAATAGGACAGTCTAGCGTCATGGCGATCGCTCTGAGTAAATCTGCTTCTGAAGGAGTAACTTTGTTATCTAATAGTACCGTGTGGGCGCAAGCATCAACAATAGCTTGTTTGAGTTTGGGAGTGGCAAGCCGCAGGCGCTCAATACTTTTCTTTAGTTCAGTAAAATTACAACTTAATGGCATTTCTGGTTTTTCTTGCTCTCCGGCTTTGGGAAGTCGAAAAACTCCAGAACGAAAAGCATAGGCGATGTCTTCAGTAGACGCATTAGGTTGGGAGTGTCCGACACGGGCAATTACGGACAATATTAATAGACTATCTGGCCAAATCTGTTCGATTGAGGTGAATTCTACGGTTGTAGTAGATGTAGGATTTATACTAGGTTGCAGACGATGCCACAGTATTAACTGCAACACAAAATGCCACAGCGATAAACTTCCGGTGGCTACAACTAAACCGTGGACGCATTTGCACAGCCTTTGGCATTCTTTGGCAGAGTTTTGGCGCAATACGGGTACTGCTAAATCCACAAGTGGTAAGCGAATTTTGGGATCTAACTGATTAATTTCGCTACTTAATTGTAGGGTTTTGTCTACCAACTCAGCAGACTGCACCTCGCGTAACCAAGCAATTTGACGTTCTTGAATTTGGAGATTTTCTGTATCTAACGCTAACGCAAAAGCGATCGCCATTGCGCTTTGCTGCTCTCGCGCGCCCAAACGCAGGGATTCTGGTAACTGCGATAACAGCGCTTGAGCATGGGCAAAATGCTCTGGTGTAACGCTTCCAACTTGGTTTACAACCTTTTCTGGCGTGGCATTGCTACCGCCAGCAAAGCCCATTGTTAGGGATTCCTGGGAAGGGGAACGCATCTGATTGCGAGATGGCATTGCTGCTAAATTGCTGACGTTCAAACCCCCAACGCGGCGGATACGTTCTGCTAGAGGTGGGTGGGTAGAAAACATATCTTCCCAAAAAGAGGGGTTGAGGGCATTGCCAAAAAACATGTGGCTAGAGGCTTCTGCACCCGGCGATATTAACCGTGAATCCATCTGTTGGAGTTTTTGAAAGACTCCCGTAAGTCCATTGGGGTTGCGAGTGAACTGTACGGCTGAAGCATCGGCAAGAAATTCACGCTGGCGAGAGACGGCGGCTTTAATCAGGCGTCCGCAAAGTAATCCAATACCGCCAATTGCCATCAGTGCCAAACCAAAAGCCCAGATAGGTAAACCCTTGTCTTCCTTTCCTAAACGGAAGCTAGCGCGAAGACGCCACAGCAATTCCCCCGTTAAGTAAATGAACAAAATCCCATGCAGTAGTCCCACTAAACGCAAATTCAGCCGCATATCTCCATTGAGAATATGACTGAATTCGTGGCCGATAACTCCTTGTAGCTCATCCCGGCTCAGGTGTTCCAAAGTTCCACGGGTAACTCCAATTACAGCATCATTGGGCGTAAATCCGGCAGCAAAGGCATTAATGCCGGTTTCTTTGTCGAGGAGATAAACTTGTGGGACAGAAATACCAGAAGCGATCGCCATTTCCTCGACAATATTTAATAGTTGTCGCCCTTGTTCATCGGCCATCTCTGGTAGCAGGAGTCTTCCTCCTAACTCTTGGGCAATTACGCTTCCGCCCTGCCGGAGACAGGCAACTTTGTATAAACTTCCGACTGCGATCGCAATTATTGTAATCCCAGTCACGTAGAGAAATAACCCTGGATGCCACCAAACACGAGGAGCCATGCGAAACAGAAATAAACTGGCAAGATAAATTGCCATAATCATGACTGCGATCGACAGGGAAAATAACCCGATTAATTGTTGCGTATTTTGGCGTGCCCGATCCTGATGTTCAAAGAAATTCATAGACACCTAAAAAGACACACGTGGAGCATTTCTCATTTCTGGAGTAGCTTCGGGGAGCAATTCTGCAACAGTAAAGTTAAAAGTATTTGCCACAAGGTTGCTAGGAAAAGATTCGCTCTTGGTGTTGTAAAGTGTCACAGCGTCATTAAAAGCCTGACGGGCAAAAGCAATCCGGTTTTCAGTGGAAGATAGTTCTTCCATTACCTGAGTCATGGCGCGATCGGCTTTCAATTCTGGATAAGATTCTGAAAGTACCATCAACCGACTTAACGCACCTGTCAGTGCCCCTTCAGCATTGCCCAACTGTTGCATCGCTTGGGGATCTCCAGGATTTTGTGCGGCACGACTGCTAGCATTAATTGCAGAATTTCGGGCGGCAATAACTGCTTCTAAGGTTTCTCGCTCATGTTTCATATACCCTTTAGCAGTCTCCACCAAGTTGGGAATTAAATCATAACGGCGCTGTAATTGAACATCGATTTGAGAGTAAGCATTTTTGTAACGGTTCCGATACTTAACTAAATCGTTGTAGCTATTAATGATAATTACAGCAACAATGGCAACTAAAGCAACAGAAAATATTAAAAACCCCATATTTTTAGATTATTTCCATCAAGTACTTACTTTTTTGCAGATTTACCAATCACGGTAATCCTTAATATCCAGCAAAATTTGTGTGGATATAAAGATGAGTCTACTTGTAGCAAGTTGGCTTCGTCGTCTGTAAAATTAGTTACGCAATTGCACTGAAGATAGATAGATTGTAAAATTTTTTAACACAACTACACATACACAGAGAACATAGAGGCAAAGAAATACAGAGACAAGAGAAATAACTTACAACAATTCCCAACTATTTCTATCTCTTTTTTCTGTGTACTCTGTGCCTCTGTCTGCGGTTGATTAAAAATTCTAGCCAGATATGTCACCTATAAATCTGCATAAATAGGGAATAACCACTGACAGCAAAAATAAAAAGGATGGCGGCAGGAAAAATTACTACATCCCTGACAATAAATAAAATCCAATCTTTTCTTAGTTCTTGTTTAAACTTGAGTTCTCGCAGTTTTCGCTCAAGTTCTACGTCTTCTGGTGACTGCAAGTTGACAGGTGACAAATTTAGCGGATTATCCCCTTTGCTGGCAATTCTTTTTGATAAATCTGTTATATCTGTCATGCTGTTGAGATACTGATATTACTTAGTGTCTCATAAAAAAGAGCCAGAGAATTAGTTCTCTGGCTCAAAGCTGGAGACAAAAGAATCATCAAATAAAGGCTAAATTGGGTAAGAACCTAGATTCTTCCCAGGTTATGCAACCCTAAAATAGCGCCCACACCTAAGATATGGCCAAAGGCAGCACTTGCTAAAAACGCTGGTACACCAAAATTACCAAGGAAATTGGCTGAGGGTAGTTTTGGTTCTGCGTTGGGATACTTGATGCTAGATTTGCCAAAGGCAATGGCAATGATATTAGCAATAATCATAATCAGTCCAACTGTAGGACTCCATTGCAGAGGTGTGGTTGCAGCAGCGAGTAAGGTTGAAGTTAACACCTAGATTTGCTCCTGAAATTTATTAATGGTTGAAAACATAATCTGAAACTTTCCGAAGCAAATTCAAGAAATTACCCGATTTTGCATCAATATTTAACAGTTATTCTTACTACTTAATACAATACAAGTTCAACGCAGCGAGCTGATTGTGCTAGCTGTTTGTATTTCAATGTCTGAAACAAGCAAGCCATTAGTATTGATTTATACTTACAGTAGAGTTCAAGAGTAAAATACGCTTGATACCTGGGTAACAGACTTAACTTGCGTACCTCCTGAACTTAAAATCTGCTGTAGATATAGCAAAGTGCTGAGTGCTGAGTGCTGAGTGCTGAGTGCTGAGTAAGAACCCGGTCGTTTCAAGCTTTTGAGCAATCAACACTGTCCTAACCTATGTGACTACGGCTATAAAAGTGATTCCGATAAAATTATTGTATCTATAGAAATCTGTGCAGGAGTTATGAACAAAATCATCCCTAACTTTTTGAAGGATACAGTTGAAGTCAGAAATTTAAGGAGCGGATTCACCTTTCGGTAGATTTAGACAGAATCATCAAAACTGTATATTTGGATGGGGTAACACATAATTTGGCGCAAAACCTCATGCTAAATCAGTAATTTCAAGAACGACAGATGAAATTTTGATTGAATTCTAGTTAATTTGTTCCTTAAGTTCCTCAAAAGCCATGACATCCCCTGAGCCTCAAACTGATTTTGGAGAAAAAGCTCCACAAACGTCATTTGAGCCACCTTCTGGAAAACGGCGGTGGCTTTGGTTGAGTTTAGCCGCACTCCTATTATTAGGAAGCGGAGCAACTCTATGGCGTTTACT
Organism: Nostoc sp. DedQUE09; assembly: GCF_034530915.1. Taxonomy (NCBI): domain Bacteria; kingdom Bacillati; phylum Cyanobacteriota; class Cyanophyceae; order Nostocales; family Nostocaceae; genus Nostoc; species Nostoc sp. DedQUE09. The sequence goes on along the minus strand of NZ_JAVRCE010000065.1, from coordinate 9,956 downwards.
CACTCCACAAAATTCAGCACCTTTAAATGTTAACGCTCAACCTCAAGGGGTAAGAGTCAAAATATCAACAGTACAAAGCGGCATAATTGAGGAAAGTTCAGATTTTATTGCTAGTCTAAAATCCCTGCGCTCAGTCACGCTCCAGCCGAGAATTCAGGGTCAAGTTACCCAGATACTTGTCAAATCAGGAGATCCAATCGTCGAAGGAGCGGCAATTCTCCAAGTAGATCCTACACCACAGGCAGCGATCGCTAGGAATAATCCTGTACCTCAAGCATTTTTAATGCAACTGGCAAATGCCCGTGCCACACTCAAATCTTTAGAAGCAGAACGACCATCCTACGTTGCGAATCTGCAATTGTACCAGCAGAACTACGATAAGTTTGTCAACCTAGCTGAACAAGGAGCCGTGTCTCGACAAACTAGCAATCAGTTTGCTAATCGGCTCGCCAATGCTAAGACTAGTCTCGATGCAATTGATTCCAGGATTCAAGCACAACGAGCCACCATCTTAGAGGCTGAAAAATCTTTGCAGCAATCTAATGTAAATACTCAAACACAACAGCCCCAATCTGACAAAATTACCGCTCCTTTTAGTGGCACAGTTGGCAATATCCCTGTGAAAGTCGGTGATTTAGTTAATACTTCTACACCATTAGTTAATATCACGCAAAATCGACCTTTAGAAGTGAATATCTCTGTGCCACTACAGCAAGGGCCCCAATTGCGTAAGGGTATGCCAGTAGAGGTGATGAACACACAAGGTCAAAAACTAGGTAGAAGTAGGATCTTTTTTATTGCACCTAATGCCAGCAATGAAACACAAACGATATTGATTAAAGCACTTTTTGACAACACTAATGGTCAGCTACGTGCAGATCAATTGGTTAGGACTAGAGTGTTTTGGAATCAGCGCCCCGGAGTTTTAATTCCCACAACAGCAATGACTCGTGTAGGCGGGGACACTTTTGTTTATGTAGTTGAAACGGAGACATCTCCCCAAGGTGTATCCCAACAAGTAGCTCGACAAAGGCGAGTAAAGCTAGGCGAGATCAAAGGTAATAATTACCAAGTTATTGAAGGATTACAGCCAGAAGATAAAGTTATTATTTCAGGGTTGCTCAATCTCAGGGATGGTGTTGCGATCGTTCCAGAATTTTAATTAAGGGAAGTAGAGAGGCGATCGCTAAATTTAACCTTGGTACAGTGCCTTTAACAATAGATAATCATTTTAGTTAACCAAAATTAAACTCGATTAATCTATGGCATCAATAACCGGGAAGGTTGCAATTATCACTGGTGCATCGCGGGGAATTGGACGAGCGATCGCACTCAAGTTAGCTGGGAACGGCGCATCTATTGTCGTCAACTATGCGGGGAATGCAGGCAAAGCACAAGAAGTTGTTGCAGAAATTGAAAAGTTGGGAGTAGAAGCGATCGCTATCCAAGCTGATATTAGCAAAGTACCCGACATCAAAAGGTTATTTGAACAAACACTTGAACGTTTCGGTAAAGTCGATATTTTGGTCAACAATGCCGGAATTGCCTTCTATAAACCAATTACTGAGGTGACAGAAGAAGATTTCGATGCGATTTTTGCCATTAATGTCAAAGGCACTTATTTTACTTGCCAACAAGCCACGCAACACATGTCAGAAGGAGGACGGATTATCAACTTTTCCTCATCAACTACGGCGATGATGCTGCCAACTTATAGTGCTTATGTAGGAACCAAGGGTGCTGTTGAACAAATCACGCGGGTACTAGCTAAAGAATTAGGTGCAAAAGCGATCGCAGTTAATGTTATTTCTCCTGGCCCCACGGATACAGAACTGTTTCGAGAAGGCAAAACACAAGAACAGATAGATCGTTTAGCCCAAATGGCGGCTTTTGGCAAACTGGGAGATGTGCAAGAAATCGCCGATGTAGTAGCGTTTCTTGCTAGCGATGAAGCTAGGTGGATCACTGGGCAAAATATTCGTGTCAACGGTGGAATCGCGTGAGGAAAAGCTCTCCTCTAAATCAAAAATATAATTTGTCAGTTGGACAATTTTTCGGTTTTATAATTGTCCAAGTAGGAGAACACAGCCGTGCTGGCTTCCGATTAAAACGGATTGCTAAATCTGGGATGACAAAGTTTGTATAAAGCATTTATAACTTATACAAATAATGGCTGATTATCCGGTTGTAGAGTCTGTGCTTTTGCACTAAATATCACTTATCAGGCCTTAAAAAAATATGGATTTGTCCAACTTTACTACACTCCAAAACTTAGAAGCAGCCTTCGGTGGTGAATCGATGGCAAATCGTAAGTATCTGTTTTTTGCAGATGTAGCGCGTCAACTTGGGTTTACAGACTTAGCGAAACTTTTTAAAGAAACAGCAGATCAAGAAACTGAACACGCTTTTGCACATTTTAAGTTACTGCATCCAGAACTTGTGGTAGAAGATGCAGCGGCTTTAACTGATGAACAAAAGCGGGAAATTGTATCTCGCTGTTTATCTTTGGCAATTGAAGGCGAGACTTACGAACATACCACAATGTATCCAGAGTTTGCCGCAGATGCCCAACGCGATCGCGACAATCCCGCAGCTGAAGAATTTCTCAAACAAGTTCAAGAATCTACCGATCATGCCAACACATTTCGGGAAGCTGCCCACCGTTTTGGCTTGTTAAAATTCATCGAAAATTATCACGCCGATCGCTACACTGAAGCCTTAGAAGTATTAAATGGTGGACAAACATCAACTAGAGTTGCTGGTGAAGATCCTAAAACTCGTAAGTGGATTTGTAGACAATGCAGCATGATTTACGATCCCGTTGCTGGCGATCCTGATTCGGGAATTGCGCCTGGGACACCTTTTGAAGAAATTCCTGAAGACTGGGAATGTCCAATTTGCGGTGCTAGCAAAAAAACCTTTAAACCATTTGAAGAAAAAGTTGCAGCTTAAGACGACAATCAATTAGGCACTTTTTTAGCAACTAAACGCGAAGCGTCTCTTGAGACACTTCGCGTTCATCATTAGACTTCTTGGCATTTGTCGGGGTAAAGGGGAAGGTGGAACCCCTCTGGGGATAAGGGGCGGGGGAAAAGGGTAAAGAAACTCAAAATCCTTTCCCTTTAACCTTTTTCCTTTTCCCTCTCTTACAAAAATATATTTTTGCAAGAGGTCTATTATTTATACACAGGGTTTTATCATGCACTTACCAGAAGATAACAGCCAATCTGAACGACAGAAACCAGTTTATCTAGAGCTAAATTTTCAGATTATTTGTGCAGTTGTACTAATTGCTGTTATTGGAGTTTCTAGCGTGACTCCTGCTTTTCCTAAGTTAGCTAAAGATTTAAATATTAACCCGAAAAATTTGGGTTTGTTGATTACAGCATTTACATTCCCATCTCTGATTTTAGGGCCAATTATTGGTATTCTTGCCGATAGATTAGGCAGAAAGAGAATTATCGTTCCTTCACTATTTATATTTGGCATAGCTGGTACTGCTTGCGCTTTCGCCCGTGATTTTAATTTATTACTATGGTTGCGCTTGCTGCAAGGAATTGGTGCTGCTTCTTTGCTTTCTTTAAGTATCACCTTAATCAGCGATTTATACACAGGAAACAGACGGACTACGGCAATGGGTTACAATGCCAGTGTCAGCAGTGTCGGCACATCAAGTTATCCAATAATCGGTGGTGCATTGGCTACAATGGGCTGGTATTATCCCTTTATGTTGCCGATATTAGCGATTCCTCTTGGGTTGTTGGTGTTGTTTGCACTTAAGAATCCCGAACCAAAAGGCGAGCGCAACCTCAAAGAGTATTTGAGCAATGCCATAAAAGTTCTGAAAAATCGTCAGCTATTTGGAATTTTTATTGCCAGTGCTGCTAACTTTGTATTTCTTTATGGTGCTTATGTCACATATTTACCACAACTGATTAACGATACCTTTAAAGCGCCACCCACAATTATTGGATTGCTCCTTTCTAGTGTTTCCGTGGCAATTACAATTACATCTTCCCAGTTAGGTAGATTAGCGAGAAGATTTCCCGCCACAACTTTAATTAGTGCATCTTATGTTTTCTATGCATTAGCAATGTTAATAGTTCCCTTTGTGTCAAATATCTGGTTACTATTAATTCCAAGTACAATTTTTGGGATTGGGCTTGGTATTGGTTTTCCTAGCAGCCAAACACTTTTAGCAGATTTAGCACCAAGAGAATATTTGGCGACGATTATATCGGTAAACGGGACATTCTATGGATTAGGACAAACATTAGGCCCGTTACTGATGGGTTATGCTTTTGGTTTTGGCGGAATTAGTAGTGTGTTTTATGCCGCAACTGGTTTTGCTGTTTTGATATTTTTTGTGTTTAGGTATTGCACTTGTAGGTAATTTGTAATTCGTTTAAGAAGTAAGAGTCTTTTCAATCCGACGATCGGGTATTAGCCAGATGACTGCGACTAAAGCGTATAATGCACAGGCAAACCATGAGTTCATTAAGGCAAGTGGAATTGCTACAGCATAGATAACTACTGATACTTTTCCTTTGAAATCTTCACCAACTGCGATCGCTAGAGTCGAATCCTTGCCGTGGTAAGAAATCAGGACGCGGGTAAGAATAAAGTAAGCGATCGCATTCAACAATAAGACCGTACCATAAAGGGCAACTGGTATGGGAGCAAAGTGATTCTCGCCCATCCAACCAGTGACGAAGGGGATGAGTGACAACCAAAACAGCAGATGCAAATTGGCCCAAAGAATACGTCCATTAACATGTCGGACTGCTTGTAGTAGGTGATGGTGATTGTTCCAGTAGATGCCGATATAAATAAAACTCAATACATAGCTCATAAATACCGGGATTAGTGGACGTAGCGCAGCTAAATCCAACCCATGCGGTACTTTGATTTCTAGCACCATGATGGTGATGATGATGGCAATCACCCCATCGCTGAATGCTTCTAATCTCCCTTTTCCCATGTACGCATTCCTTTTCTATTTACTTGAGAGTTAAGTTGTGACACTTTGTACTTTATCGTACCAAGTAGCCGCCGTTGATGAAGATTCTCTGCGTTGGCGTAGCCCGCCAAGGGCATCGCAAAATCAAAATCTTTAATTCTCACTTGCCAATTTCCGCCGTAATTCCCGAATAGCAGCGCTAGTATTGCGCTCGTAGGCAATTTTTAGAGACTCTGTGACTACTTCTGACACATTGGTGTTAGGGAAATAACGGCTACTGGTTTCAACAGTGTAGCGATCGCCCTGCAATCTGTAAATTACCAGCTGGTTTTTCCTAAACAACCAAACTTCTGGTACTCGATAAGGTAGGTAGTCATTAACATCGGTGTAGCTGGTGATGTCTATTTCCACCACTAAATCAGGTGATGGATCGACACCCCAATTAATTCGATCTTTACCTGCAATTGCTTCCCAGTTTTCAATATAAAAACAGTAGTCTGGTTCTATACCACTTTCTTGTGGTAGTTCCATTGTGATTGGGGTAAATGCCTCGTATTCTCGTCCCAAACAATCGAGCAAAACTTTGACTACATCTGCAATTACACTTACTTTGCGCCCATGTTCTGGTAGCGGTGCCATCAAGAGAATTTCTCCATCTCGATATTTAATACGAGGCGAGGAGCGATCGCCTAGTTGTTCATTGAGTGCTTGATAATCTTGCCAGCTTCCAGGTAGACGTACTACCGCACCTGGGGGCAAATGGATTGTATCGGGTGTGACAACAGCAAACATATAACTGAACCTCCACCTCAACTGTAATGCTTTACAGCAGAATTCAGAATGGGCTACGCCTTGCTGCGCTAACAAAATTTAGGAGTAAAACACGCTTTATATCTGGATAACAGACTTAGCCTCACAACTTGAAATCTGTTGTAAATATTAATTGCTGCGGCTGAAAAATACAGCAGCTATAACAATTAAACCTAAAAGTGCTAAAGGAACCCAGAGATTAGGGACATCTGACAAACTCATAAAGGACTTCCAAATAAGTATGATATATGAGGCAGATTGCAATAGACAGTTGCTACTTGATAAATCAACTTTTAAGAAAGCCTTCTTTTAACTTCTTCAGCTAAATTTTCTAATAGTACTTCTACTTGCTCGCCTGTTTTCAAATCTTTGAGCGATGACTTTTGCGCTGCTGCTTCTTCAGAACCAATAATTACACAAAATTGAATTCCTTGTTTGTCTGCTAATTGAAATTGTTTACCCAAGGGACGCTTATCAAAGTTAGTTATGACATTAATTCCCGCCTGACGCAAATGTTGAGAAACTTTTAAATAAGTAGGCATTAAATCTTCTTGCATATTCACTACCATCACTTGGGCTGGTGTAGCAGCTAAAGTACTGAGAATCCCGGCTTTTAATAAACGACTAATTAAACGAGTTAAGCCAATAGAAATGCCTACACCAGGCATCTTTTCGCCCAAAAATACTCCAACTAATTCTTCATATCTCCCGCCAGAACAAATACTACCTAAAGCTTCATGTCCTAATAGAGTTGTTTCGTAAACTGTGCCAGTATAGTAATCAAGACCACGGGCAATGGATAAATCAATACAGAAACGGTTTTCGGCAACTCCGAGATTACGCACCCCAGTAATTACCGTTTCTAATTCGGTAACTCCTAAACTCAATTGCTCGGATTCTGGCAGATTTTGGGCGAGATGCTTGAGCTTATCTAAGACTTCATCAACGGAACCGTCAATTTTAATAAACTCAATAATTTTTTGTGATTGTTCGGCAGCAACTCCTTCTTTATCTAAATCTTGTTTGACTTTAGTCTCACCAATCTTTTCTAGAGTATCAACAATACCAATACAAGATTTTATTTGATTTTCGGCAATACCCAATGATTTAAAGAAACCAGTAAGAACTTTTCGGTTATTGATGCGAATCAGAAAATCACCAATATTAATTGCTTCAAATATCTCAGTGATAATTGCAGGCATCTGAGCATCATAGAGCAAGCTGAGTTCACGACGCGCAACTACATCAATATCACACTGGCGGAACTGGCGAAAACGTCCATCTTTTGCTCGTTCTCCCCGAAAAACTATATCGGTTTGGTAGCGGGCAAAGGGAAAGGTTAATTCATTTAGGTGACGGGCAATATACGCCGCTAAAGGAACTGTTTGATCGAACTTTAAAGCTCTTGCTTCTGAACCTGTTTCGCCCGATCTATCTCTCTCGGCTTGTCGATTTGGTGGCAATATAGGATCAATTCCGTAAATGATATTATCGCCTTGATTACCTTTAGCTTGCAGCACTTCTAAACGTTCTACAGCAGGTGTTTCGATGGGCGTAAATCCATAGCTTTCAAAAACTCTACGGATGATATCTAGCAAATATAATTCTAGACGCTTTTCGCTAGGAAGAAATTCTGGAAACCCGCTAGGGGTAGAAAAGTTTATTTTGTCACCTTTGGCCATGCGTGTACCTTACTAAGTTGAGATTGGAGATAAAAGCCTAACGACTGGAAGTCGTGGCTACACAAACAAAGTCGGCACAACGACCGACTCAGTGACCACCTGCGCGGACTGGAGAATAATAAGCGTTTATCTTTGAGGGGAGAAATGAAATTATAACTTGATGTGAAGCATAACGAATTCCGCTTTTTTTTCAACCGATGCCTGCGGCGGTCACTGAGCTTTGTCGAAGTGCGGGCTACGCCTACGCATTTATCGTCAGCTTCTAATGCTCTTCTGTATCCACACCAATATCTTTCGTCAGTCCTGCCGCCTGTGATCGCTCGTTAGTTGACGGTTTTATTGTCCACGCCCTGGCTTACAATCTGCAAAACCCAACGCCTCTGTATCGAGAAAACTTGCGATCGCCATCTCAATAACTGCTTCGATTGGATATTCAATTTCAGTAGCACGAGCAATTAGAGCGGCGCGAATTCTTTCAGGTAAGCATCCTAAAATAACTTCGGCATCATTGGGGGAAAGTTGCTCTTGGGATTTTGCTTGCATCGCTTTACTACCCTTCGGTTGGAATTTGAACGTTGTAAGGAGGTTCGGTGGCTCTTGTTTAGATATCCTCTTTATCTTTGATTGCGCGTTGCTCATATTCTGTAATGATGCTCTGAATGTCATCTGCGGCAATATCGACTTGTTCAGATTTTGCATAAATAGTCAGCAAAATAATTCCCGTTGCTGTCTTGACATAGTAAATCAGACGATAGCCGCCGCTTTTACCTTTTTGAGTGTCGCTATTTCGGACTCTTAACTTGAAGACCGCATAACCAACCCCAGGTATTTGATCTCCTGGCAACTCTCCCTGTTCAAGTTGTTCGATGACAGGTTGTATATCATTCCGAATACTGCGATACTTCTTGGCAAGAGTGCGTAGATTTCGGTTGAATGTTGGCGAAACTTCAACTTTAATCAAAGGCTGTTCAGTCATTTTCAAGCCCTTCCCAAAGTTGAGCCACTGGGATAGTTTGCCCAGTCATGGCTTCGTGCCAAGCTTGCCGGAAATCTGTTAAGACTTCTGCTTGAGATTGATCGTTTAGAACTTCCTCTTCTGGAATTAGAACAATAACTTCTACGCGGCTATTCTTATCTGTCATGAGAGGATGATCTAAGGTTAGTTGTCCTTGCTCATTAATCGTTGCCATGACTTTAACTGCTTTCATTGCTATTCCAAAATGTTAAGTAGTAGTGGTTAGGTTAATGCCCAAGGTTTTTGCTAAACTCGACTTTCACGCTTTCAGCTCCAAAAGTTGAAAGATGGACTCACGGCGAACCAGTTCAGTTGTTTTACCTTCAGCGATCGCTTGCTCCATTGCCACGTCTTCAATAATTTCTGCCAGAAATTCAGAAACTTCTTTTTGATTGTCACGAATTAATTCAATAATCGCGCTTTTCAAGATTTTCTTAACTTGATCTGGGTTTATAGTAATCTCAGAGATTGTGACTCCGTTAGGTTAGTTTGAGTTTGATAGATTGATTTCTAACGTTTCAAGTTGCTGATTGATCCAAGTGGTTGCTGTCGCCTCATCAGTTTCGATCGCTCTTTCTACTCCTGTTTTAGCAATTTCTAGCAGTTGCTTGGATTGCTCACGCTTTTGGTGAGAGACTTCAACTTTGCTTCTAATTTTCTGCTGAACGGAATCTGGCGCATCCCAAACTTGAAATTGGGCAATGTCTCCGGGATAAACTCGAATAATTCCTGATGAACTTTGTAAATGCTTTTGTACTTGTAGCTGTCCTGCAATACTGTTGATGTAAATTGATAAATATACTGGATCAAGTTTGTCACTTCTCAAAACTGTTACTTCTGTATCCGGTAGGGCTTCTTGTTCATAAAAATATGGCGCACATCGCCCAATCGTACCTACACCAGTCCCATTAAACAAAACATCATCTTGTTGGATCACTACGTCCTGACTAATGAACCACCAACAGCATACACGGCATCATAACCAATCCTTTCTGCCCAAATTGCTGCATCAGGATGTTTTGCTTGCAAACGACGCCTTGTTACCAGCAAATCATCACCAATTTCATATTCACCTGTTTCAACATTGATGGAAATTAATTTGCCAATATTCTCTACTGTCTCAACTTGGGAACGGATATGTTTTTCGTAGAATTCTTTACCACGTTGGATAATTTCTTCGTCACTTAGTTTCGGATAAGACATACAGGCAAGCTTCCAAGTAAAGCATTTGGTTAGGATCGCCCTATTTATTATATAATGTGCAACTTATTGTTAAACGACAAGGAAATAAACAGCGATGCTTGTCATCTCATATTCCCGGCTGTTTTTGCCATACTTTAATAGCAGACCACTGACCAAGTAAACGAACAGACTTGTGTTCTGAACCAATGGCCTCGTGTTCTGAACAAATGGCCTCGTGTTCTGAACCAATGGCCTCGTGTTCTGAACGAATGACCTCGTGTTCTGAACGAATGACCTCGTGTTCTGA
>NZ_JAVRCE010000064.1:0-46933 GCF_034530915.1 Nostoc sp. DedQUE09 | reverse complement strand
CACCACCCCCACTGACAATCGTCTGCCCATCCGGGCTAATGGCGACAGAAGAAACCCCACCATAATGACTACGGAAGGGTTCAGCCAAGAGCTGACCTTGGAAATTCCACAACCGCACTCTGCCGTCACCACCCCCACTGACAATCGTCTGCCCATCCGGGCTAATGGCGACAGAAGAAACCCCACCATAATGACTACGGAAGGGTTCAGCCAAGAGCTGACCTTGGAAATTCCACAACCGCACTCTGCCGTCACTACCGCCACTGACAATCGTCTGCCCATCCGGGCTAATGGCGACAGAAGAAACTCCACCATGATGACTACGGAAGGGTTCAGCCAAGGGCTGACCTTGGAAATTCCACAACCGCACTCTGCCGTCTTCACCCCCACTGACAATCGTCTGCCCATCCGGGCTAATGGCGACAGAAGAAACCCCACCCTGATGACCACGGAAAGGAGTTAAGACCTCCATCGCTTGTTGCAGGCTATTCTGAACTGAAGTGAGAATTTGCTCTGGCATTTTCTCCAGATTCTCACCTATGACTTGTATTGCCATAACCGAAGCTGTGAGGGGTTGGACAGGGAGTATGTTCTTGATAGCTGCTGTTTTATCTTGCAACAACTTTTCAATGCGGACTCTGTAAGCAACTTGCCGTTCAGCACTCCGTTTTTCTTCATAAGCATCACTGCGTTGATAAAAATTCTTCGCTTGAGGTGATGATAATAACTCTAGCTTTTCCCAATTTTCCCGCACCTCTGCCAGCAATCCCCCTTGGATTAAGTATTTTTCATTCTCCCCTTTGTTTTCCCACTCGCGTAAAGCATCTGCTAACCTATCACGCAACCACCGCAAATCTGGGTCTTGTTGTCGCCATTGGACAAACCTCTGCCAACTCTCAATTAAAGCTTCATGGGCTAAGTCAATCCAAGCTTTTCCTTGTTCATCTTTCCCAGCAACCAGCAAACGTCCTTTCACCAATCCTTCATCTAGCAATTCACTTAATGCTTCCTGCTTTTCTTGCTCATTACCAGCAATGGCTAACAGTTCAATTTTTGGTTGGCGCTGTCGCGTATCCTTTTCTCCCTCTCCCGTTCGCACTAATCGCAGGAAAATTTGCCCAATCCAGTCCTTCTCCTGTTCATTTCGTTTTTGAGTCGGGGAATCACGCTGATAATCTTCGTAAAGATAAACATTTTCTGCATGAAAATTTAGCGCCCCTGTCAATCCTTGGAAGTTTTCATACTGTTCTAGGGTGAGTTGATGCTTTTGTTGGTCGCGTTTTTCCCAGAGTCTAGTTAAAGCAAACTCCATCAACGGCAAGTATCCCGGTTCTTTACCAACATCTTCTAAAATTTTCAGTAATAGTCCTTCTTCAACACTATGGCCTTGAAGTTTAGCAGGTTCGGTTATTGTCTCTTTTAAATCAATTCCAGTTATACGAGGTATCAAAACAAGCTGATTTTCAATCAATTTATTTAAAGAGGGATAGTCTGAACATGGTTCGAGAAAATCCGATCGCATGGTAATCACAACCGCCAACCGCGAATCGGTCATCTCTACTACCTGAGTCAGCAATTCAATAAATCTCTGCTTTTCTTCAGCAACAGAGACAGTAAATAATTCCTCAAACTGGTCTACTACCAATAAAAATTTTTCTGCACCTGTGAGATGCTCCAGAATTACAGGTAAAGGATTCGGTTCATTAGTAATCAACTCCCACAGCAATTTTTCTTTTCTCGCCCCTGGAAAAAATGCTTTCAAAACTGCTCTCAATTCCTGCAACGGCTGAAATCCTGGCTTGATTGGCGGTAAAATTTGCCAGACTCTATCATCTAATTCTGGAATTAAACCCGCTTGAACTACAGAAGATTTACCACTCCCGGAAGGGCCAATAATCGGGACAAGGGGCTTTTGTGCCAGTTTCCCCAGAATCTTCCTTACAACCTGCTTGCGCCCAAAGAAAAACTGTTTTTGTTCCGCTTCAAAGGCTTTTAAACCTTGGTAAGGACATTCATCTTTGACTTCAAAGGTTTCAGCTTGTGTTTGATGCTTGTAGCTAACTAAAGTAATCGAACTTCCCCAACCTAATTGAATCGGTTGTTGACCACTACCTTTAAGTTCGGCGCTAATACTAGCGAACAGATCAACACTTGTCACCTGTCCATGCTTATTAGCCTTCTCTGGTGACAACCCAGCCAGCAAAGCAGTTGAAAAAATACTGTGTTGTGCCTTTTTGTTGGCATAGGCTTCTTGAAAAGGTCTGCAAGCTGCAATAAAGTAGTAATCGCTTTCTAAATTAAAGGCGGTAAGAGTTGTTTTGAGCAGATTGTTTTCCAAAAAATAACCACTGTGACAGCAATCTAACAGCACTACTAAACTACTCAAGTTGGATTTTGCAATTAAATTGTTGAGACTTAAAAGACTAATCCCGCCTGTTTGTTCAATAATTTGCTTGCCTTGAGTGACAATTGTCAAGTCAGAGGTTGCTAGATATGCTTGTTGTGTTCCTAAGCTGTCAGAAACGGTGATGCCATGCCCTGTAAAGTAAATTAGCGCTTCGTTTTTAACTGCTTGTTGTTGCAAAAGTGTTTTGAAAGCTTCAGCCAACTTAGTTGTACTAACTTTCCCTTTGAGAACAACGATATCCTCAAAATCACCATGCGCTTTTAGTACTTGCGCCACTGCTTCGGCATCCGTAACTGGTTTTGTGAGATTGGAAAGCTGATTTGTATAATCTGTAATGCCAACTACAAGCGCGTAACGAGCCATCTATACGTATTTAAATTGTCTGTTACAGAATAAGATAACTTAAATACACCTAAACTCTGAGGGCTTGATGTCGAACATAGAACGTTTAGTCTTTGAAGAAGACGGAGAAATCTATACAATTCTGTTCGAGTCAAAGGAAACGCCAAATATACCAGAAGTTGTCACACCGGAGGTTGATGAGGAGAAAGAATCCTACGGCTTTCGAGAAGAGGCATTTGTCAAGATTGAGGAAGTTCACCATCAAATTCGAGCTTATACCAAATATGCCATTGGCGCTTTTAAAAATTTAGGTGCTGCTGAAGTCGAAGAGGTGACTCTGAAGTTTGGCTTGAAGATAGGCGGAAAAACTGGTATCCCCTTCGTAACTGAAGGTTCGGCGGAGAGTAATTTTGAAATTGAGGTGAAGTGTAAGTTTCCTGAAAATAAGCAAAATTCCAGCACTTAAGGTTTTGCTTCAGCAAAGATAAGCTTTATACCTTCAACTCTGCTAATAATTATGGAAGTGATGTCTAAGAGGTTGGTTGAAAAATCGTAAAGTATACCAGAGACCCCTCTCCAAACCTCTCCCCGAAACGGAGAGAGGCTTTAAAACCCCCCTTCTCTACAAGGGAAGGGGGGCTAGGGGGGTTAGGTTTCCGAGGTCTAGAAGTTACCAAAAATACTTTTCAAACATCCTCTAAGGGCGAGCTACGCCTACACCTTTCACTCACCATAATTCACCCTTGAATCTTGGCTGTTACTGTTCAAAACACGAAGTTCCGAGTTCAAAGGGAGAGCGATCGCCTTTTTTTCACCATCATTCACCTTTGGATCTCAGATGTTGCTGTTGTAAGCATGAAACTCCGAGTTCTGAGGTTGAAACTTAGAGTTCAGAACTCGGAACGCCGAGCAATTTACTCCAACATCCGAGTTCTGAGCCTCAACATTGCACCTAAGAAGTGCGTAGGCGTAGCCCGTCGTAGACATCGCCGAGCTATTTTCTACAAGGCTGCGGCTTGAGGCTTGGACTTCCGAGATTTACGGGCGAACCTTTGCCCCATTTCCTCAACTACTCCATCTAAACCAGCGCCTTGTCCACTAGCTTTGGCATAGTTATACACCTGCAACGCGGCTGCATAAGCTTCACTTCCCACTGCTATAGATGTATCATCTAGCAACTCTTGTAATTGCGACAAAGACAGCAGTACTGGATACAAAGCTTCAAATAATTGTACGTCTTTCCGCATCTCATTAAGGTCAAACGATCGCGGTAAAAACTCTGGGTTCTGTGTCGCCACCTCTAATGCTTTACTAACAAAGGCGCGGCTTTTATCTCCCATCTTGGGTAAAGCTTTCCGCTCCTCGTTACTTAAATCAATCAAAAATGGTAATTTGTCTTTAATGGTGGCGATCGCTTGCAACACAGCATCTCTATCTGATTGCGCTAGTGTTGCACTGATTGGGGCTGTGGACATAGAAATTAGTCTCCAGTATGTTACTTAATTTTAGAGTGCCCACATATACCAGTTAAATTTAAATAACACTAATAAAAATTCCAAGGACAAAGGGTGAGCTTTGTCAAAGTGCGGGTTACGCCTAAGCTTTTCACTCACCATAATTTACCCTTGGATCTCGGCTGTTGCAGTTGTGAACATAAAATTCCGAGTTTTGAGCATGAACTTCCAAGTTTTGAAGGTGAAAACTGGAGTTCTGAGCCTAAATGGAGAAGATAATAAGTCTCTTTTTCGTATTCTCCTTTCTTTAGTTACTGCTTTGATAGCCGCTTGCAATTTAGTCGAGTGCAGACCTTCTTAGAGGCACAGTAATGCCGTGTTTTTACCCGCTGACTTTACTCCAAACATATTTTTGGCAGGTTTCGCAGGCGGCTTTTGCTTCCTCTGTTTGCGGATTGGTGAAGACGGGATGGTAACGTAACCTGTCACAACAAACTTGCAACCATGCACGCCAATCACCGCGCCACAACCGTACAGTGCCATCTTCACCGCCGCTAACAATCGTCTGCCCATCAGCGCTAATGGCAACAGAATAAACCCAACCCTCATGACCACGTAAAGGTTCAGCCAAGGGAAGACCTTGCAGGTTCCACAACCGCACAGTGCCGTCATCACCGCCACTAACAATCGTCTGCCCATCAGCGCTAATGGCAACAGAATTGACAAAACCTTTATGACCACGCAAAGGTTCAGCTAAAGCAAGACCTTGCAGATTCCACAAACGCACAGTGCCATCAGTACCGCCACTAACAATCGTCTGCCCATCGGCGCTAATGGCAACAGAATTGACAAAACCTTTATGACCGCACAAAGGTTCAGCTAAGGCAAAACCTTGACTATTCCACAACCTTACCGTGCCGTCATCACCGCCACTAACAATTGTCTGCCCATCAGCACTGATGGCGACAGAATTGACATAACCCTGATGACCACGCAAAGGTTCAGCTAAGGCAAGACCTTGACTATTCCACAAACGCACAGTACCGTCACTACCACTGCTGACAATCGTCTGCCCATCGGTACTGATAGCGACAGAATAAACCCAACCCTCATGACCGCGCAAAGGTTCAGTTAAGGCAAGACCTTGGTGGTTCCACAACCGCACCATGCCGTCAGTACCGCCACTGACAATCGTCTGACCATCGGGGCTAATGGCGACAGAATAGACCCAACCCTTATGACCGCGCAAAGGTTCAGTTAAGGGAATACCTTGGTGGTTCCAAAACCGCACTGTGCCGTCAGTACCACCACTAGCAATTGTCTGACCATTAGTGCTGATAGCAACAGACCTAATATTGCCTTCATGACCACGCAAAGGTTCAGTTAAGGGAATACCTTGGCGATTCCACAACCGCACAGTGCCGCGATCACTGCCACTGACAATCGTCTGCCCATCGGTGCTGATGGCGACAGAAGAGACATTACCCTGATGACCGCGCAAAGGTTCAGCTAAGGAAAGACCTTGGCGATTCCACAACCGCACCGTACCATCAGCACCGCCACTGACAATGTTCTGTCCATTGGCGCTGATGGCTACAGACCTCACATTCCCCTCATGACCATACAAAGGTTCAGCCAAGAGAAGACCTTGGGAATTCCACAACCGCACCATCCCGTCGGCACCGCCACTGGCAATCGTCTGCCCATCGGCACTGATGGCAACAGAAAAGACATCATTTTTATCCCCACGCAATGGTTTAACTAAGGGAAAACCTTGGCGGTTCCACAACCGCACAGTGCCGTCAGCACCGCCACTGACAATCGTCTGTCCATCAGCACTGATAGCGACAGAATTAACATAACCCTGATGACCACGCAAAGGTTCAGCTAAGGAAAGACCTTGGCGGTTCCATAACCGCACCATACCGTCAGCACCGCCACTAACAATCGTCTGCCCATCAGCACTGATAGCGACAGAAGAGACATAACCCTGATGACCATGCAAAGGTTCAGCTAAGGCAAGACCTTGGTAATTCCACAACCGCACAGTGCCGTCAGCACCGCCACTGACAATCGTCTGCCCATCGCTACTGATGGCGACAGAATTAACATAACCCTGATGACCATGCAAAGGTTCAGCTAAGGCAAGACCTTGGTAATTCCACAACCGCACAGTGCCGTCAGCACCGCCACTGACAATCGTCTGCCCATCGCCACTGATGGCGACAGGAGAGACATTACCTTCATGACCACAGAAGGGAATCAAGACTCTTGCTTTATTCACCACCCGATTCAAACTGTTCTGAATTGATGCAAGAATCTGCTGGGGTAGTTTCTCTTGATTCTCCCCCATAGCTTGAATTGCTAAAACTAGACTATCTAGGGGTTGTAAGGGCAATAAATCATCTACTTTAGCCGCTTTTTCTCGTAACTGGGATTCAGTAAGCGCCCTTTCCATCTCGGCAATCCGGTCTTTGTCGTCGGCATCACTGCGCTGGTAAAAATCCTCATCTTGTTGGGGTGATTGCAAATCAGGCTGCAATTGTTGCCAGCTATCCCTCACTTGGACCAGCAATCCCTTTTGCATTAAATATTTGTCATCCGGCCTTTCGTTCAACCATTCCCGTCGCGTATTTTCTAATGTCTCGCTCAACGGTCGCAAGTCTCGGTCTTGTTGTCGCCACTGGGCAAACTGCTGCCAACTTTCAATTAAAGCTTCATGGGCTAAATCAATCCAGACTTCTCCTTTTTCATCTTTCTCAGTAATTAATAAGCGTCCCTTAATCAATCCCGCTTCACCATCTAATAACTCACTAAGTTGTTGCTGTTGATTGGTATCATCACCTGCAATATTTAATAATGTGGCTTTTGGTTGGCGCTGTCGGGTATCCTTTTCTCCCTCTCCGGTTCGCACTAACCGCAGAAAAATCTGCTTAATCCATTCTTTTTCTTGTTGACTACGTTCTTGGGTTGGGGATTCTTTCTCATAATCTTGATAGTGATAAACATTTTCTGCATGGAGATTTAACACCGCAGTTAATCCTCCTAACTTCTCATACTCTTCTTGGGTAAGTTGATGTTTCTTTTGCTCGCGTTTCTCCCAGAGTTTAGTTAAGGCAAACTCTAACAATGGTAAATTCCCTGGTTCTTGTTGAAGATTTTGGAGAATTTTTAATGCTCCTGCTTCTTCAAGACTATGAACCTGAAACTGGGTAGGTTTGGCGATTGTCTCTTTGAAATCAACTCCAGTTAAAGGCGGTATAACAACTACTGGGGTTTGAATCAGGTGAGTCAGAGAAGGATTATCTAAACAGGATTCTAGAAAATCACCTCGCATAGTAATTACAACTGCTAACCGCGAATCATGAATTTCTACTACCCCAGTCAGTAGTTCAATAAATCTCTGCCGTTCTTCCTTATCTATACAAACTGTAAATACTTTCTCAAACTCATCTACCACCAGCAAAAATTTTTCTGTGTTAACCACAGCTTCTGCATCATCAATAGGTTTAGTCAGGCTGCCAAAACTGTTGTCATTCTGAGCAATTTCGACTAAAAGGGCGTATTGTGTCATCTGTTTTGTTAAAACTATTGAGAAAATTACCTCTGTGCTTTAAAATACCCAAATTAACGAGTTATTTACCCACTAGAGTTAAAAACTCTAGATTTAAAGTTCAAGTAGCAGTTGAGTAACACCCGGTAGAAGCACAATATTAAAGTCTTAGTGACTGGGATAAGCTCTATACCTTGTAGTTCAGTAGTAATTACGGCAGCAATGTCTAAGGGCGGGCTACGACCAGTTAGAAAATTTCAGATTAAGTTGACACCAATGGGCATTACCGTGCTATTACCTTGAGAAAAATCTCACATCGCGCTAGTCTTCATTGACGTAACTGCACGCTGTAACATTAGGCGATGACAAATCAACTCTCTCCAGAAATTCCCTCTTGCACTTGGAGCCGTCCCATCGGTTTAGGCTGGGACAAACCTTATACCGTCCGCTATGCAAGTAATATTGATGATGGCCCTTGGCATGGTATGCCTTTAGGCGGCTTTGGTGCAGGTTGCATCGGTCGTTCTTCACGGGGAGACTTTAACCTGTGGCACATCGACGGCGGTGAGCATACCTTCAAAAACGTTCCGGCTTGTCAATTTAGTGTGTTTGAATCCAATAGCACATCTTCCCAAGCCTACGCTTTATCTACCCAAGCGCCCGATGATGGTACTCTCAAAGGGTGGCAATGGTATCCGACAACTCCCAACACAGAGGGGACGGGCAATTATCACGCGCTATATCCACGTAGCTGGTTTGTATATGAAAATGTATTTCAAGCACAGTTGACTTGTGAGCAATTTTCCCCTGTCTGGGCAGGCAATTACCAAGAAACTAGCTACCCTGTGGCAACATTCCTCTGGAATGCCCACAACCCGACAGATACACCGATTACTCTCAGCATTATGCTCACTTGGCAAAATATGGTGGGCTGGTTTACAAATGCTCTCAAATCTCCCGAAGTGCGGGTGCGTGATGATGGTAGTCCGGTTTACGAATATCAACCGCGCTGGGGCGAAAGTCAAGGAAACTACAATCAGATAGTTGAAAATACACAACAGTTTGGCTGTGTTTTAGGTCGGGTTGGTAGTAATGAACCTTTGCAAGAAGGCGACGGAACTTGGTGCATTGCGACGCTGAAACATCCACAGGTGGAAGTATTTCATCATAGCCGCTGGAATCCGGAAGGTACGGGTGATGAGGTATGGCAAAGCTTTGCTCAAAATGGCTCTTTGCCCAATTATGTTGATACTACTCCAGCAACAGAGAATACACAAATCGGGGCTGCGATCGCTACGCCGGCCGCAGGCATCGCAATCCGTTTCACTCTCCAACCAGGCGAAACTCTGGAAATTCCCTTTGTTGTCGCTTGGGATTTGCCAATCACAGAATTTGCGGCTGGAGTCAACTACTACCGCAGATATACAGATTTTTTTGGTAAAAATGGCAACAACGCTTGGGCGATCGCATCCACTGCATTACAAGAATACCAAACCTGGCGATCGCAAATTCAAAGTTGGCAAAAACCCATTCTCGACCGGGAAGATTTACCCAACTGGTTTAAAATGGCTCTATTTAATGAGCTTTACGACCTTACTAGCGGCGGTACTCTCTGGAGTGCTGCATCAGAACTTGACCCCATCGGTCAGTTTGCGGTGCTGGAGTGCTTAGATTACCGTTGGTATGAAAGTCTAGATGTACGGTTGTATGGCTCTTTTGCGCTGCTGATGCTGTTTCCAGAATTAGAAAAGTCGGTGATTCGGGCATTTGCACGGGCGATTCCTCAAAGTGATGATACTCCCCGAATAATTGGCTATTACATGACAATTAAGGCCGAAAGCCCGATTGCAGTTCGCAAAGTTGCAGGTGCAACACCCCACGATTTAGGCGCACCCAACGAACACGTTTGGGAAAAAACTAACTACACCAGCTATCAAGACTGTAATTTATGGAAAGATTTAGGTAGTGATTTTGTCTTGCAAGTATACCGTGATTTTTTACTCACGGGTGCTGATGATGTGGAATTCTTGGCAGATTGCTGGAATGCGATCGTTCAAACTCTCGACTACCTGAAAACTTTTGACCTCGACGGCGATGGGATTCCGGAAAATTCTGGTGCGCCTGACCAAACTTTTGATGATTGGCGATTACAAGGTGTCAGCGCCTATTGTGGTGGGTTGTGGTTGGCAGCGTTAGAAGCTGCGATCGCAATCAGCGATATTTTATTAACTTACCAGACAGGTAACACAACAGAGTTGGCAGCGCAAAAATCCACTTATGAAACTTGGTTACAACAATCTCTTCCTATTTACCAAGAAAAACTTTGGAATGGGGAATATTACCGACTAGATAGTAAAAGTGGTTCCGATGTGGTAATGGCAGATCAATTGTGCGGACAGTTTTATGCTCGTCTGCTGGACTTACCTGATATTGTACCGAGCGATCGCGCCCTTTCAGCGCTGAAAACTGTTTATGACGCTTGCTTTTTGAAATTCTGTAATGGTGAGTTTGGTGCTGCTAATGGTGTTCGTCGTGATGGTTCACCAGAAAATCCCAAAGCTACTCATCCCTTAGAAGTTTGGACGGGGATAAACTTTGGGCTAGCGGCTTTTCTCGTGCAGATGGGAATGAAGGATGAAGCGTTGAGGTTGACGCAAGCTGTGGTGCAGCAAATTTATGAAAATGGTCTGCAATTTCGCACGCCAGAAGCTATCACCGCAACTGGTACTTTTCGCGCTAGCACTTACCTGCGGCCAATGGCGATTTGGGGAATTTACTTAGTTATTAATTGATTGACTATCAAAGCGGTTCTCGTTTTGACGCAAAACACGTAGATGTCATGGGTGTCAACTTACAGCTATTTTCAGATAAATAGACCACACGGTAGGGGCGCAAGGCCTTGTGCCTCTACCGTGTGGTTCAAATACATGAAAACTGCTGTAAGCTGAAATCTTCTGATTGTATGAGTTTACCCAGCCCCTCTCCCAACATTGCCAGAGGAGCAAATTCTCCAGTTCCCTTTCTCTCAATATGGGAGAAGGGGTTAGGGGATGAGGGCATAGAACCCTTACTCTTACCTAACTTCTACCTTAAGTTTACACCTACCACAGATGTGCGTCCCTAGCAAATTTAACCTGTCTTCATCTGAGAAACCAGACTTTATATCTGTGATTTTATTTTCCGAGTGTTTCCGGAAGCGAAGGAAAATTTCAGTAATGGTAAGAGTTGAAGCATTGAGAATTTAAGACTACTGTTTCAAAAAATGCAAATATTACTAGCTTTAGCCATAAATATTGCTAATAGTTCCCAGACTACGTTCACAATCAAAAGCTAGGTTATGACGTGCCTATTCCTTTACTCAACAGCAAAGTTAATTCAGATTGTGGTGCTGGGTCTTTGGCAATGATTAGCCAATACTTGAAAATACGCTTAAACCTCTACAGTTTGCGTAACTCAACGCCAGCAAGTCCTACAAGTGAATTTCACCAGCCTTTAACAGAAACAGCCCAAACTTTAGGATATGAAGCGTTATCAGTTAGGGGGAGTCTTAGCAAGGTGGACTCATACTATAACCCGTGGATAGCTCATTGTCAAGTAATTCATTGTGTAGTTGTCTGGAGAGATAAAGGCGATCGCATATTGATTTTTGATCTTGTGCCACCATTTAGCCCAATTGCCCTACATTTGTAATCTCAATTTTATAAATCTGTTAAATATTCATCTCATATATAATTTTTTGCTTAATCAACTTAACAATATTCTGTGTTAATTAGCTTTATATCTATTCTTAAATTCTTTAATATTGTACAGACTTAGCCTGCGACAATTTTCGAGTAAATTTATCGATTTGGGGATTTTTTGATTGACTCAATCAAGGCTTGTTATAACTCTCTACTTATATTATCCCCAAACAGGAATTTTATTTTACAACTGGTCTATTTTATAATGACTGGCTGCTCGTTATGAAATCTTCGCAATCAGTTGACAGCGATTATATTTAGATCCGCTAAATCTGTAGTCATTGCAAGCCAATAAAGACAAGTCTAATAAGTATCCTTGTCTAATCAAACTTATTGAAAAATAAGTTCAATCCTATTGCCATGTAAGGTTTTATTTTCTATCTGCTAATATTTTTACAAGTTGTTTTACATTCTATTTAATGGTATTGTTTTTTAGTTACTCGACAATAATAAAGGTTTTAAAATAAGATCGGGTGAGGGGTAAGACCCCCTGAAGAATTAGCAAAAGAGGACAAAACTAAAAGCTGCACAATACACAAGTAAGTATAGGAATATATTCAGTAAATTTTACCTATAAATATACTAGATTAGTAGATGACATCAACCACAAAAAATAGTATAAATACGAATGGTGTTGCTAACGCTCAAAGATAAATAGATTTTCTCTCTTAGTCTAAAAAAATATGCAAACTTCCCGGAAATTGCCTAATCCAACAGTAGTAAGAAATATAAGCGTGTGAACCAATAAAGTTTATTTACTTATGGATTTTTATCCCTTCTAAACATCAAACACCGCTCCGCTGCTGATAATTTGCCACAAGCAATTCAAGATTTGCAAAAAGGCTAGTGTAGTCTGTACACCTCAATTGAAACATCAACAATCGCAGAGAAGAAAATAGTTTACTTCACCAAAAATAACTAACCACTATGATGAATCAAGATGTTGCTGGTATTAGTAGTAACTTAGATAAGACAGTGAAAGCTCAACAATTTGACAAAGTAGTTGAAGCAATTCTTGCTGGAAAGTATTCCTGGGCATGTGTTTTAATGTTGCGATTTGGTGGTTATAATCCTCTGCATTACATTCCATATCGCACCTACAATCGATTGCTCAAAGAGAACTCTCAAGCAGATAGGACAAAACAACAGCAAAGTGAAAATCTAAATATGCTAAAACATACTCATAATTCCAAGTCTGATAATAATGTTTCATCAAGCTGCTTAAGCAAAATTAAAGACGTAGCTTATCTAGAAGTAGTTAGGAAGCAAAAAGCAGAAATGCGTGCTGGTAGTTTAGACCAGAGATTGACACAGCAAATTAGCGAGCATCAATCAAGCAAATCGCCATTAAAAGCAGAAAATGTTCAAGACATTTCCTTGAAATCCTGTGGATTCAATTAAAAAGTATTTGGAATTAATAGATTCTGCGCTAAAGTTGATTGATTATCTGAAAGCCTGTTATGCTAATTTAAAATTGATAGCATGACAGGTTTTCTATAGCAGTAATTAATTTGATAATTTTTTGTAGAAATCTGCCAAAATGGCAAATATATACTAATGATATTGGTAAACTAATAACAACTAAATTTAAACTAAAATAGAGGTGATTTGGCAAGCAAGTTAATTTAAAAAATAAAATCAACGATTAGTTCTGACTATGAAATAAATCAAACTGATTACAAAAGTAATCAGCATTTCATGGAGTAAATAACTCCTAAACCAAGACCAATAATCTAACCGTTGCTAGTGGTGGTTCTTTTTCTGAGGAAGTCTAAGCAAAGAGAATTTGGCGAGGTGGATTCCCCCAATCCAAATTTTACACAGCTTTCACTGACTGCAGACGGTGCGAGTAATGCTGATAAAACTTTCTATCCTGTGGTTGGTGTTGCTTTAGTTAATAAAGCAAACGCTTAACATCAATTCCAGGAACAGAAATAGAAAAGTTACGGTGAAATTGTTGTCCTTGGCTGGTAGAACTAGTAGCTCATACGCTTCTCTTTCGACTATTGTAATCCTAGTCCTCCCAACCTGGATTATCTTTGGTTTCTAAACTTTCAATTTATATAACACTACTGGAAGTTCAAAACTTGAATAGCTTCCAGTTTTTTATCTGTATATAAAAAGAAATAAGGTGGGCAAATTGCCCACCTTATTTTTTATGAAGACTAGACATTCGGTGAAATTAACCTAGAACCCTTGTAAAGACGTAGCGGTACTACGTCTCTACATTCTTTTTCGGTTTTATATTTAATGATTGGTTAATTCAAAAAAGAATTAAACCTTAGCTAATTCTGGAGTAGGACTCTTGCTGTTGCGAATTGCTGTAATAGCCTCAGCATAATCTTTTGCGTTAAACACAGCTGAACCGGCGACGATCGCATTGGCTCCCGCTTCCAAAACTTGCCAGGTATTATTTGCCTTCAATCCCCCATCCACTTCAATCCAGGGGTCAAGACCACGTTCATCACACATTTGGCGCAGTTCGCGGATTTTGGGTAATACACCAGGGATAAAGCTTTGACCACCAAAACCAGGGTTGACGCTCATAATTAGTACTAAATCGCACAAATCTAGAACATATTCAATTAGTTCTAGAGGGGTACCAGGATTAAGTACAACACCAGCTTTCTTACCAAGCTCTTTTATTTGCCCCAAGGTGCGGTGTAAGTGTGGGGAAGCATTATGCTCGCAGTGTACGGAGATAATATCAGCGCCAGCCTTAGCAAATCCCTCTACGTACTTTTCTGGCTCCACAATCATCAAATGGACATCCAGTGGCTTGGTTGTAATCGGACGAATCGCCTCCACAATCAGAGGGCCTATCGTAATATTAGGTACAAAACGACCGTCCATGACATCAACATGAATCCAATCCGCTCCAGCTGCATCTACGGCACGAATTTCGTCACCCAAGCGACTAAAATCGGCTGATAGGATAGATGGAGAAATTACAATGGGCTTTTGAGATAGGTTTTGGGTCATGGCTAGTGGGTTTTTAAGCGTCCTCGTCTGTACGCATTGTAACAAAACATTGAACAAGACTCATAATTTCGATCCCGGTTTTTTGGGGAGTGGGGAAGCAGGGGAGCAAGGGAGCAGGGGAGCAGAGGAGCAGGGGAGACAAGGGGACAAAAGTTAGATCCCCTTATCTTATTGTCCTCTTCACCATACCCAATGACCAATGACAAATGACAAATGACTAATAACTAATGACTAAAAAACTAACCTGGATATTTTGGGGATTAACTGCTTCTTGTCTGAGTGCGCCAGTAATTGCTTCAGCTTTAGAATCTGCACTAGGAACTAATGGCATTGATGCTCTGAAGCTACACAAATCTCCTTATAATTTAATCGGTCGTAAGATTGCTATTGGTCAAGTTGAAATTGGCCGGCCGGGAATGTTTGGATGGGATAAGGCGGTGTCTAAAAATCGTGCCATATCTTTAGCAGCGGTTTTTTTACGCAATGGCCCAGCTAAGTCTAATACTGGTGTTGACCCCCACGCCTACAATGTTGCCGGTGTGATGGTGAGTCAAGACAAAGCCTTGCCAGGAGTTGCGCCGGGAGCGCGATTGTATTCATCAGCAGTGGGTTCGACTAAAAACATGGGTCAGCCAGAGGAGTGCTTATCGGCACAGCACATAGCGCTCCAAAATAGTGGCGATCTCCGTGCGATTAACTTTAGCTTTGGGGAACCTCTGAGCCGCGATCCTCGCCCGGAAGCTACTTTAGACGGCAATGCTTTGCTAACTTTATGTGTTGACTGGTCTAGTCGCGTTCATGATGTTTTGTATGCGATCGCTGGCAACCAAGGAAAAGGCGGCATTCCTATTCCTACAGATAATTTTAACGGAATAAACGTGGCTTTTTCATCCCGCCGAGGGGGAGTTTTTAACAAAGTGGACGTGGCTAATCTGGCAGGTGTTAACCAAGGGGTGAATGAAAGACTAGCTGGAAAAGAATTTGACCTTGATGGGCGTCGCGCTATCAGTTTAGTTGCTCCTGGTAATAATATTCCTTTGCTCAATCCAGATGGCAAATTGAACAAGGTTACAGGTACAAGTTTTGCAACACCTCAAGTTACAGCTACTGTTGCTCTGTTGCAGGAATTTGCCAACCGACAGATGCGGACAAAACAACCCCACTGGAGCATTGATTCTCGGCGTCATCAAGTGATGAAAGCTGTATTGCTAAATTCAGCAGATAAACTTTTAGATAGCGGCGATGGCTTAAAGTTGGGAATGACGCGGACGCTAATTGATAAACAAAATCAAAACTGGCTAGATTCTGATGCTTATAAAGATCCAAAGATTCCCTTGGATGCCCAAATGGGAGCGGGTCATTTAAATGTATTTCGCGCTTATCAGCAATTTAGTGCTGGTCAATGGCAGGCGTCGGCGGCGGTGCCGGCTATTGGTTGGGATTATCGCACAGTTGATGTTGGAGCATTTGTTGACTATATATTAGCAAAACCGTTAAAACAGGGAAGTTTTGTTGCTGTAACCCTGAGTTGGGATCGATTGGTAGAACTCAACGATAAAAATAAAAACCAGCAATATGACTTAGGTGAAAGTTTTCGCGATCGCGGTTTGAATAATCTTGACCTCTACTTAGTAAAAGCTGATGCTCAAAATTCTGATGCTGGTGCTGTTTGCTCCTCAATCAGCCAAATTGATAGTGTAGAACATATTTTTTGCCCCGTTACTGCTACTGGCAATTACAAAATCCGTGTCCAGTTTCGTCAAAAGCTCAATGAAGCAACTCAACCCTACAGTTTAGCTTGGTGGAGTGTACCTATTAATTGAAATAGAGTAGCACAAATATCTGTGTAAAATTACAGCGTTTTTCTCGTTCCCATACCGAGCATGGGAACGAGAATTCGTGCCTCTGAGAAACGTTATTCGATCTATAAAAACCTCACAGAAGTGGTTATTTTATGATTACGTAGCTTACAATACTTTTATACGTAAAGATAAAAATTCTTTAAGAAAAAAATTTTTTATAACTTGTCTGTATAGCCGTCTCAATAAGGAATTAGCAACTCCACAAGTTGTGTTTAATTACTCTGAGCTACTAATTTGCTGTTACGAAAACTGTAACAGTCCCATTTTTCTATTGGAGTAAATGCAATAGTTAGTCATTGACACAGTATCTGCGTCAACTCTGAGCACAAATCGGGAATCTTTGGCAAGTGAGGTAGCAGAATGAATCGCCATAAATTGAGTGATGCGAAAGAAAATTTCCTGCAAAGACGTTACGGTGTGAGTCTAGGCAGACGTTATGCTCTGGCAGCTGCAAGTGTTGTTCTATTCAGTGTATTAGGGTGTTCTCAGGTCGATAGTAATAAAAGTGCCCTTGCTCAGTCTAGTTTACCTCAACCAGAAACTCCATTGCAAAAAAAAACAGCGAAAACTGATACAAAAATCGTTGAGTCTAGCAATAAGTTTGGCTTCAAACTATTTTCAGAAGTTCTGAAAAACGATCGGGGTGAGAAAAATGTTTTTATCTCACCTTCAAGTATTGCGATCGCTCTTGCTATGACTTACAACGGCGCTAGCGGTTCGACTCAACAAGCAATGGCAAAAACCCTAGAATTACAGGGGATGGATCTACCAGAAATCAACTCTTCTTATGCGGCGGTATTAAAACAGCTTTTAGACAATTCAGATGCGAAAGTGCAATTGAATATTGCTAACTCGCTTTGGGCAAATCAAGATGTTAGCTTTGCACCAGACTTTCTCAAGAGAACCCAGGACTTCTATCAAGCCAAAGCCAGCAATTTAAACTTTCAAGATGCCGCCGCATCTAGTATTATCAATAACTGGGTAAAAGAAAATACTAATGGCAAAATCACTGAAATAGTTGAAAAAATTGAACCAGATCAGGTATTATTTCTGATTAATGCCATATATTTTAAAGGTAATTGGACTAACGAGTTTGACAATAAAGAAACTGCTCCATACCCTTTTTACATTACATCTGGTAGGCAAAAACAACACCCAATGATGTCACAGAAAGGTGATTATAGATACTATGAAAGCGATAAATTTCAGGCAGTTAGTTTACCTTATGGGCAAGATGGTAAGATAAGTTTTTATATCTTCTTACCCAAAAATAATTCTAACCTCAAAGCCTTTTATCAAAACTTGAATGTTGAGAACTGGGAAAAATGGATAACTCAGTTCAACAACCAAAAAGGGTTTATTCGCTTACCCCGCTTCAAAACAAATTACGATATTACACTCAATGATGCTTTAAAAACTTTAGGCATGAAGGAGGCTTTCAGCAACAAAGCCAATTTTTCTGGTATGGGTAAAAATTTTGCCATTAGCCAAGTTAAGCATAAAACTTTTGTCGAAGTAAACGAAGAAGGCACCGAAGCGGCTGCTGCTACTTCAGTGGGAATAGTAACAACATCTTTGAGACAAGAACCAGAACCATTCCGAATGATTGTTGATCGTCCCTTCTTCTGTGCCATTAGGGATAATCAAACGGGAAACATTTTGTTTATGGGTTCAATTATCGAACCACAATAAAAAGGTAAGAGGGATTGAAGATTTCATCTTTTTCAAAGAGAACTTCTAAAAAAGAAAATCCCCAGTGAATATACAGCATATTTCAAGTTGGTGAGGTACACAAGGTAAGTCTGTTACTCAGATATAAACGGTGTTTTACTCATGATTTTTGACTCTTTAATTCTGGTGTAAATGATTAATTTACATTTACTGTATATGCAGATAATAATTTTTAGAAGTCATTATCCGTAAAAGGAACTATGGATGGTGAAAATCTTTTTAGTGATGGGGAAAATTCTAACCTCGCGGCATAATCATCTATTTGTGATAGTTCCAGTTCAATTGTTTGCTGCTCTTTTTCATCAAAAAGCAACTGAATTTGATAACTTGTCCAGAATTGTTCACCTAGTTCGTCTTCTAAATCAAAAGGCTGTTCTTCATCACCCCATATATTCGACCAAAGGACTATTTGATTAGCCCGAAAATGGTTTTGACCTTTTGTGTCTCCAACTACAAAATATACTTCGACATTTAAATCAAATCCCAAATCATCGACTTCTGCCTCTGCTATGTGACAGCTAACGACAATTAAACTATCTGGGTTAATATCTACTAACTGCTGTTGGCGTTGTAATAATTCTTGAAATACAAAATTAGGTAATAACTTTGAACTCTCCTCAAATAGATTTTTTTGAGTTTCTGGAGAGTAACGATTTTTTAATTCTTGCGTAATTAAATTTAAAATATTTTCACTGGCTAAATTTACAACTATCTGTTTATTTGCAGGATTAAGGAAACATCCTTGATTAAGATTAATGTGATTTTTAATTGGCATAGTTTTCTAAAATCCTTCTAATGCGAACGTATAATTCACAAGTCAAGCTCAAACAAAGGTAAAGAATAAATATTACTTTAGCTTCTGTTCTATATTTTTAGCAAGACCTACTTCATAGCAATTGCATCCTTTAAATCATAATTATAAATGACTATGATCGCAGAGCTAGAAAATATTCATCGGCTCAGGAGCAAAAATGCCACAGTGCTTGAGTAAGTAACGATAATATGATTAGTATTAACAAATACCACGTAACTGAAGAAATCTACAATAGACCTCTTGCAAAAGTATATTTTTGCACTCTTAGGGAAAAGGGTGCATGTTAAAGGGAAAGAATTTTGAGTTTCTTTACCCTTTTCCCTCTCACCTTTACCCCGACTTTTGCAAGAAGTCTAATGGTTCGAGAACACTGGTTTATTGAGATTATCGAGGTTATCGATAAACTGACTCATTAGGTGTAGCAATCAAACTGTTGAAAAATCCTTATCCGAGTTTCAACGAACTAGTACAATTTTGCAATCAGTACACTATTGCCAAAAATCTTAACTCATCCAAAATCATCCCAACTTATAGTCTGGAGGTAGATCAAAATGGTTATGCGTTAGTAATGGAAGACTTTGGAGGTATTTCTATCAAAGATGATTTTGCTTTTCATTTGGACGCCATATCTAGACTTTTTACAACAGTTTTTAGAAATAGCGTAGGCGTAGCCCGTCGTAGACATCACACTACTATGCAATACCTTAGATATACTCCACCAAAAGCGGATTATTCATCAAGATATTAAACCCGATAATATTTTAATTAATCCCGAAAACAAAGAAGTTAAATTAATTGACTTTAATATTGTATCTTTATTACCAATTATAAACAAAACCATGACTAAAGTCACAGTTCAAACATACACAAGATAAACAATAGTTGTTAAATTAGTAATGCTTTGCAATAAATGTCCGGTTAAAAGGTTCGATTTCTATCGGGGCTTGTGACTGATTTTTCTTACTCTTTCAGCAACATCGTTTTTTTATGTGTAGATTAATTGGCTATCTTGGTAACGCCATCCTCTTAGATGAGTTGCTGTATAAACAAGAGCATTCGCTCTACAAACAAAGTTACAGTCCTTTGGAATTAAAATCAGGAGTAGTTTGTGGAGATGGAGTAGGTGTAGGCTGGTATGACGAAGTGGGTAAACCCTTCATTTACCGAAATACAATCCCGCTGTGGAACGAGCCGAATTTGGAAGAGTTGAGCAACTATGTACAATCCAGTTGTACTCTAGGCTATGTCCGATTAGCTGGAATAGGTGAATCGCTCGACATTAGCAATTGTCAGCCATTTCGTAGTGGAAAACTTTTGTTTGTGCATAATGGCGAGATATCAAACTTTGAACAAACTCTTTGTAGACCAATACGTGAGAGCCTGTCTGATTCTACATACCGCCTGATTAAAGGCACAACTGACTCTGAACACATCTTCGCCCTACTAGTGGAAATGTGGCAGTCGTCTCCAAACAGCACTTTGTTGTCAGCATTAAATACCACACTTCAAAAATTGACTGAGTTAGCATCAGAACACGACACCAGCTTTAGTGCCAATGTAATTGTCAGTGATGGTCAAGCAGTTGCAGCAATTCGCTATGCTTATCGCACACAAGCACCTACTCTTTATTGGTCTTATGATGAACTCAAGCAGCCAAACCAAGTTATTGTTGCTTCTGAGCCTTTATCCAATAACCAAAATTGGACTGCTTTTGGTGAGCAAAGTGCGCTATTTGTTGAAGCCCAGTCATTACAGCCAACAATTAGCCTATTGGAGAGGTTTGTTCCTATTGGGGTTTAGATAAGCATTGCGATTTTGTTGAAATTGAGCTTTTCCCTTTAAAATTGCTGCGATGGTAGACAAGCATTGCTGTTGCTTGTGCCCAAAGGCAACACTTGGAGGCAAGTCAGAGAGACAACATACATTATCCGTTTTTCAACTCCTCGCGTTCGCTATCGGTGACTTTAGCGAACGCGAGTGCGTCTCGTAGAGAAGGATTAGCAAGTCATCGGTGACGCAATCATCATATCATGTCCGCATAATTAGTTATGATTTCCACAGTCATTGCACCCCACCCCTTAATCCCCTCCCCGCTTGCGGGGAGGCAGGGTGGTTTCATACGAAAAAAGAAAAATACATATGCCTTGATTTCTTATTTTGTAGCATGGCTTTTTACCCCTCTCCAAACCTCTCCCCGAAACGGAGAGAGGTTTTGAAACCCAGTTTTAATTTTTCTCTGGTTGTATGAAACCACCCTGCTCTGGGGATAAGGGGCGGGGGGAAGGGGAAAGAAAAAACCTTTAACCTTTACCCTTTAACCTTTTCCCCAAACCCAATGCCGAGTTGAAAATGCACAAAGCGAGCAGTATTCCCTTGTACTCTGTCCATCACCATACCCACGCAAGCCGGAGCGATCGCATACTTACTTATAATTGTGCCGAGTACTAGTATAGGGAGAAACAAATGATTTCCTCAGACCTCAAAGTGAGCAATGCCCTGTTGCCTGATTCAATCCAATTCAGTAGACCGAAAACTTTTGCAATCGCTAAAAAATAGTAGCGTGTGATACTGTTTTTAAAGAAATGTGTAAAAACTGAATGCCTTGAATCAGAGATTTGTTGACGAATCAGCTCTAATGGCTGGCTGTATGGCTACTGCGATCGCGTGAAAAATCATGCAACAGTGCCATCAATGCCGGAACCACAGTCGGGGTCAGGATTGTGGAAAACGCTAAACCTCCGGTTAAGGCAATTCCTAGACCTTGATACAGTTCAGATCCCTGTCCTGGAAAGATTGCCAAAGGAACCATGCCCAGGACGCTCGTACCCGCTGACATAAAAATGGGACGGAGGCGATCGCGTGTCGCATTATAGAGCGATTCATCGTACTTTTGCCCCTCCTCCTGAAGCTGTAGCACTCGCTCCACAATCAAGATGGCGTTATTCACCACTACTCCAGTCAAAATCAAAAACCCCAATCCGGTAATCATATCCAAAGGCACAATCACGCCAGGAATCCAGTTGGCAACAACCAGACTTAGCAATGCTCCTGTCAATCCCATTGGTACTGTTGCCATAATCACCAGTGGATAGAGGAATGAACGATACAAGGCAACCAGTAGCAAATAGGTGATAATCACCGAAAATACAAAAGCAGAGGCGAGTTGTCCGACGGTTTCTGAAAGGCGATCCGCAGATCCAGCCAGTTCCAGGCGAAATGTCGATGGCAATTTAGTTCGTAATGGTGCCAGAATTTGATTTTCAGTTTGATCGACAAGTTTTCCTAATGGTGCATCTGGAGTCAAGCTCACCGTTAGAGTAGTAGAGCGTTCTAAATCCACATGATTAATTACACCGGGCCCGGTTGTTTCGCGAACAGTTGCCACATCTGCAAGCTGAATTTGTCCTCCTTGAAAGCTAGTCATTGATTGCTGATTACTCCCTGCTGGCTGCGCTTGAGGAATTTGAGAACTGTACAACGACAACTGGCGCAACTGTTCGGGTGTTTTGACAAAGATATTTTGCAACTGTACAGTAACATCCAGTTCTTCTTTACCATCCACAAACTCAGAGGCAAAGCGTCCTCCCAGCGCCGCTTCGACCATCGCCCCAACCTCTGATTCTGACAAACCCACTTCGGCAAGGCGGACGCGGTTCGGAATGACCTGCAGTTGGGGAGCGCCGTTAATAGAGTTAGAGCGAGCATTCGCAACTCCCGGCAAGGCAGAGATTTGTTGAGTCAACTGTTGCTCTAGCTCCCCAAGTTGTTTCAGGTCTGGCCCAATGATCTGCACTTCAAAGGATTTACCTGGGTCATTGAAGATGGGAAACCGGATTGGAAACATGAATTTGTAGCCTGGATAACCAAAGCTTTTACCAGTCAAGCGTTCTACCATCTGGGCTAGCCCGCTACCCGTCGCTGATTCTGGCTTGAGGCTGATGCCAATCCCGCGAAATTGTGGAAAGTTAATAAAAAATGTATTGGCAATTTCAGATTGCTCTTTCAAAAATCCTCTGGCAGGCACAGATAGTTTGACTGCCTCTGGGACACTGGTTCCGGGAAACGTCTCGGTCAACCAAAACACAAAATTGAGGTTGCCTTCAGGTAAATAGTCGGCTGGGGGCAGCAAGACAATACTGGAAGCTAGCAAAACAATCGGAATAGACAGCAATGCAAGTCTGCGCTTGAGCCGACGCGGGCCTAGTGCCCAACCAACCGTTGCCAATAAAAAGCTTTCTAACTTGCTTTGCAGCCGTCGAAATCCGAACGAAATCTGCATGATCGATCGCTCTAGCCAGTTGCCGCTAGCTTGTAATTGGGAATCGCTGGCGTTTCCTAATTGGAACGTTTGCTGTGCTTCTGCTGGGTTGAGAAACAGACTCGCTAACATTGGTAGCAACGTCAATGATGCAAACATTGATAATACGGCAGCAGCCGTAATTGTAATTGCCATATCGACAAACAACTGTGCGACTTCGCCCGTCACCAGCACCAAGGGCGCAAATACTGCCACGTTTGCCAATGTTGCCGCCAAGATTGCCCCGCCAACTTCTTGCGTCCCATCAATCGCTGCTTGCAGGCGACTTTTACCCTGCTGCATGTGGGTAAAGATGTTTTCAATGACGACGATCGCGTTATCGACCACCATCCCCGCCGCAAATCCCAATGCTGCTAAACTGATGATGTTGAGCGATCGCCCCAACACTGCACTGACGATGAACACCACGATCATCGCAATCGGAATGCTAATGGCAACAACAACAACGGTGCGGAGTGAACCCAAAAACAGCAGCAATACTGCGATCGCCAACACTCCACCTGTAATTAAATCACCCCGGACGTTAGACACCGACTGGTCAATGTACGTGCTTTCATCGTAAAGAATCTCAAACTCAACTCCTTCCCCCTGGCGATCGAGTTGCGTTGCCAAATTCGTTAATGCGGCGCGGACTCCCTTAGAGACTTGCGGCACATTCGCGCCTACCCGACGGATGATGCCAATTCCGGCAGAGGGAGCATCGTTGAACAGAAAGGCGCTGTCTTGGAACTTGCGCCCCATTTCCACCTCAGCGACATCCCCCAGATATACTGTTCCTGCGTCGTTGCGCCGCAGGACAAAGGTTTTGAGTTGATTTAATTCTTGCGCTCGGTTGACCGTCCGCACCTGATATTCGCGTTTTCCTAGCACCAAGGGCCCGCCCCGAATATCACGATTGTTGGTTCTTAGGGTGTCGGTGACATCGGTGAGGGTAAGATTGCGATCAGATAAGGCTTTCGGATCGACTAATATCTCAACTTCCCGTTCCTGTCCACCGACAATAAAGAAGCGACTCGTTCCTTCCACTCGCCTGAGTGCGGGTTCAATCACTTCATCAATCAGGTCGCGGTAGCGGTTAGAGTCAGTCTGATAGCCTGGTTTTGGCTTCAGCACGATCCACATCATCGGGTTATTGTTGCCGCTAGCAACCTGCACATCAGACTCGCCCGCTTCCTCTGGTAGTTCTTCTAGCTGCTGTAATTTGTTCAGCAAATTGACTAGGCGGGCATCGACATCTGTTCCCCACTCAAACTTGATCGTGATAGTGCTAATCCCTGATAGACTTTGGCTGGTTATTTCTTGAACGCCCTCGATTTCCTCCAATACATCTTCAATTGGGCGAGTGATCAAATCTTCTACTTCTGCTGGGGCTGCACCGATGTAGGGAGTGGTAATTGTAATTTCTGGGCGATCGCCTCCTGGTTGCAGTTCCAAAGGCAACCTGAACAGGGCAATCAACCCAAACATCGTCAACAAACAGAATAAAACAAAGGTGCCATGTCGCCAACGGACAGAGGTTTCAATGAAGTTCATGATTCTTGCCTCGTGTTTTGTTCCGCAACCTGCACTGGCGCTCCATGCATCAGCGCTTCACCACCCCGCACCACAACGGGTTGCCCGACTTGTAATTGACTGCTAGAAATTGCCACTGTTTCGCCCATATCAACGACTAGTTTCACCTGCACTTGGGCTGCTTTGCCATTGGCAACGGTGTAAACCAGCCAATCTTCATCGCGCCGAACCAAAGCATCGCGGGGGACAACAAAGCTATTCGGCTCAACCTGCAACTGTAGCTCTGCCGCGATCGCCATTTTGGGCAACAAATTCTGGGGGGGATTTTGCAATCGCACTCGTACCATTTGCCGCCGTGATGCGGCGTTGGCAGCCGGAACCACGCCGCTAATTGTGGCACGTCTGCGCCAGTTAGGAATAGCACGGGCAGCCAATTCTACAGGCAAACCGGGGGTGATGCTGCCGCTGAGTTGCTCTGGCAATTCTAGAAAGACATCCAACTCGTTGCTATTCACCAGGGTTAACACCGGATCGCGAATATCGACCAAATCGCCAGTGCTGACCTCCCGCGATCGCACAATTCCCATCATCGCAGCCTTGACCTGTGTCCGTGCCAAGGCAAGTTGTGCCTGATTGACCAAAGATGCGGCGGCGGCGACGCTGGCTTGTTGAGCCGCAATTTCTTCGCGGGTAGGGCCGGCGGTGGCTTCTGCCAGTGTGGCTTCTACTTTCAACCGTTCTGCTTGGGTTGCATCCACCGCAGCCCTTTCCTCTAATAGCGCCTTCTCACTGATTGCCCCTGCTGCCACTAACTCTTGATAACGTTTGAGGTTCTGCTGTGCCTCTCGTTCTCGTGCTTGGACAGAGCGGAGTTCGGCTCGACGCTGGTTAATGATTTCTGGTCGGGTGCCTACTAAAAGACGCGCTAGTTCGCTGCGCTCCTGCGTCAGCCTTGCTCGTGCTTCTGCCAATGCTAGCTGCTGATCTGCATTGTCTAACGTGGCAATCGTCATTCCTGGTGTGACGCGATCGCCCACCTCCACCAAAACCCGTTCGACCGTGCCGGCTGTTTGGGTACGGAGTGTGGCGCTTTTACTTGCCTCAACTTGCCCTAATAACTGGATGCGTCTAACGCCTTCGCCTCGTTTCAGGGCAACGGTTTCTACGGTCGTTGGGGGCAGTGCTTGAGCCATTTTAGAAGATGCAGGTTCACTGGCAGGAGTGATTGTCCGCCAAATAACCACACCGCTACCCACTAGTAACAGGAGTGCTAGCAGCCCAAGTTGCACTCGGTTTAGGCGGCGAGGTGCAACTGAAGGTTTTGGTGATGAACCCTGAGATTCAGAAGTTTTCATAGTGAACGAAGCATCTCTAATTAGATGCCTGGTATGGATTCTATTCGTTGAGATAGTGCTTGTGATCGCGTAGGTTATTCAGCATCACTTTGGCATATTCAGCCCAATCAGGAAATTCTGGTAGTAACGCATAAACCCAGACAATCGCGTGGAGTTGTCGCATCTTGATGTATGGCTCCAGTACGCTAGAGTCAGGCGCGTTGGCATAAGCTGACCTCCCTTCGTCATCTAGGTTGATCAAGTCCCAGGCGATGTGCCCCCTGCAAGTGTCCTCAAAGTCGTTCCAAAGCCATCCTTCTGCTGTGGGGATTAAATTTAAAGCATTGGCATCACCATGCAATGGCTGTAGTTGATCGGTTGCTAACTGAGGCAATAAGCGATCATAAGTTTCTTGCAGCAATGTTAAATCACTTGTAGTCAAAATATCACCCGCCTGTTTCAACCGCTCCAGCCCACGGGGAATATCGTTCTGGGGCGGTGCTAATAGAGGTAGATCGCCAGGATAATCGTGCAGAAGGGCGTGTAATTCAGCCAGCATTCGGCCAATGATTTGAGGATCTGGCAGGCGATCAGAGACAGGTTGGACATAGCGCCAGAAGGTCATAAACAACCCGTCGTGCTGGTGCGGGATTGCGGGTAAGCGATCGCTAGGTGCAATGACTGGAGAGCCGCATGAGACAAGAAACTCAGCCACAGAAATTTCACGCGCCAGCCAGGACTCGATTGGCGAACGGAGTAAAGCGGTGACAGTACTGACACGGGCAACAATCGGTGCAGGGTGTAAATAAACCCGCACTGAGTAAGCATTATTCAGTACATGGGGAGCGTCTACCTTTACGCCGTGGGCAGAAACAACCGATACGGCTGCTGCGACTGCCCGTGCTGTGAGTGCAGTGCGGTTTGAATTTTCAGATGACATGACGAAGACTTTTTGCTTTGTAGCGTGTGACTTATAGCAGGGAAAGTATATTTTGTAAAAGGGACTGGAGATTGGGGATTAGGGATTGGGGACTGGGTGTAAAATCGATCATGTTATGGTGGGGGCTTTTACCCACCACCAAATTTTAAAAAACAATTCCTGGTATCCAGTACCGGAGCGTCGGAGTCCTCCACCAAATTTTATGTATGATGCGGGACTCCGACGCTCGTAGACTCGCTAACGCCGCGACCAGATGCTATGCTACAAAATAATACAAATGTAGTTTAGCAGGCAATCCACCCATTGAGTCTCTCTCTAAAGAACAGTTTTCTCTAGTTTTGTGGTTTATTCCTCTCATTGCATTCCATGAGATCGAACCAGGGATTTTTGCTCCAGTTCTATGGTCGAGTTAGAAGTTGATACTTAATGTAGAACATCGTATTTCCTCTGTTTAATAGAGTCTTGCCATAGCCTTATTAGGGTAGCAATTGCCTCCTCTATCTGCTTCACCCAATCAGGTGAAGCAAAACTTGTTTATCCTTGAAGATTTATTTCCACTGACCATATCCTGTCTCAATGTCTTTTACAACTTCTTGAAGTACCTGGCAATTGGTAACAATCCGAAACCCAGCTTTTCATAGGTACAACGTGCTGGTGCATGGCCAGGATCGCCTCCAGTCTCGACCATAGCAACGGACATCCCAGCAGCTTTCATCCAATTAAGAGCGAACTCTATGAGAGCGGCTCCAATGCCTTGACGTTGATAATCTGGATCAACGGCAATCATATAGATTTCTCCCATACTACTCTCTGAATGGAGTTTCACAGCTACAAAGCCCACAGTTGAATCAGAGTCAATGGCAACCCATACCTTCATGTCTTTTGTAATACAGACGGACTCGACAGCATTAAGCTGGCTTACACGCCAACCATCAGGGTAGAATGAATGGTACACCTCAATATCCATCGCTTTTTGAATTGAATCAAAGACCGGACTCCATGCCCGAAGTGAAAGACTTTTGATGGTATCAAGTTGGTTATCTTCGTATGGTTCAATTCGCATAGAGGTATTATGTGGTTATATTATGTTACACAAATACTACTAGCAAATTTTGTGTTGTTTTGATATGGGAAGTACACCGTCAGAATTGACCATCTGAAGCCACTGAATTACTTAAAGTCCGAATGCCAACAGAGACAGCAGATTAGCGATGGCATCAGTATTAGTGCCATTCAACACTACCCCCTACCCCCAACACCCTGCCTAGACGAGGTTTCACGTTTTCTTACTGCCATTCCAAACATTGCCAAATTGCACAAGTTAAGCGTAGACGCTCTTAGCGGCTTGTCAAAGACATCGCCTGCCCTAAATTACGATACATAATGACACGTTGATCGATGGGTAATCCTGCCTCAGCTTCCTTGCACCTGATCTGCTGAAAACCAAAGCTTAGTTCAACTTCAGGCAAAATCTGGAAACCAAGTTTTGTATAGAATGGGGCATTCCACTCAATGTCGAGAAAGGTCGATAGTAATATCCTGTGATAGTTCTGTTTTTTTGCCCAAACACAAACGCGCTCAACCAGTTCGCGTCCAATACCTCTGCGTCCATAAGCTGGATGGACATCAATTTGCTGTAGATAAGCATTTCCATCCACCTCTTGGGCGATCGCATACCCCACAACTATATCGCGATCGTTGACCGCAACCCATACCCGTTCTGCTTGAAATTGTTGAGTAACAAAGTCCATTGAGAGGGGTTGAGCGTTAACCAGAAAAGCGTAAGACGTGTCACAAAATAACGTAGCTGCGGCTTGTTCTATCTCAGCTAGCTTGACTAAATCCTCAATGCGGGCAAATCGGATTTTATAATCTGGAAACATAATATGGTTCTTGGGTGTTGTAGTTACCGCTATTCCCATTGATTGCTTAAACAAACTAGCAAAATAATGCGGACTTATCTGTGCGATCGCAGCAATTTCTGCAAGTGACAAATTTTTGTCTAAGTTATCGTTGATATAAGCGATCGCTTCTTTTAATTTATGTTTTGGTAATCCACCTGTGTATTCTCGAATAATAAATTTCTGCGTTGAGTAACGTTTCAACAAATGCACCGCCAGCAGATTTGCTGCTGATTCCATATACAGGGAACTATCAAATCCACTAGCTTCTATTTCTTGTTTGAGCGTCAGTCCAATTTGTTGAATCAATGGATCGTGAGTTTGCAGTTATTGTACAATTTCAACTGCATCAGTATTTCCTGACTCGTAGGCAACACGAGTAATCATCGCTGGTTCAAAACCAAAGTGAATAAACCCTAATTCCTGTTCAAATTGTACTGCTGGAGAAATCTGATGAGCAGGAAAAATGCCCACATCCGTTGCTGCATAGGATTTACTTTGCCAGTGTCCGTTAATTTTTAATTTTGCCTCAAACTCTTTAGTATAAATAGTAACGATATGCTGAAAA
Organism: Nostoc sp. DedQUE09; assembly: GCF_034530915.1. NCBI lineage: Bacteria > Bacillati > Cyanobacteriota > Cyanophyceae > Nostocales > Nostocaceae > Nostoc > Nostoc sp. DedQUE09. The sequence goes on along the minus strand of NZ_JAVRCE010000064.1, from coordinate 17,475 downwards.
GGCGATGTCTCAGGAAGTTGATAGTTTGACTGGCGATGATAGGCAAAATAAAAACCATTCCAACCTGTAACTGGGCTGGAAATAATTAAAGGTTTGGGAAGAAATTGTTTTAGTTTGTCTGGTTGGGCAGCATTAATTCTAAAAGGTTGGTCTATTTGCATGACGACTCACACGCTTTTTTTCTAAATATAAATTAAGAGGTGTTAATTCCCATTGTCTATTTCCCAATTTATTGTGCAAAAGATGAGAAATCCTGGACGCAACCAGTTAAAATACGGTAATTCGTAAGATTTACCGTTGATTTATCCAAAACCAGGCTCAATTATTATTAGTTGTTTGTATAATTGGAAACTCAAATAACTGCTTATGTCAGAACAATATCGTTTTGAAACCCTGCAAGTTCATGCTGGACAAGAGCCGGCTCCTGGAACTAATGCTCGTGCTGTACCGATTTACCAAACGACTTCCTACGTTTTTAACGACGCCGATCACGGAGCGCGGTTATTTGCTCTCCAGGAATTTGGTAACATTTACACCCGCATCATGAACCCGACAACGGATGTATTTGAAAAGCGGATTGCTGCCTTAGAAGGAGGTATAGCAGCATTAGCAACCGCTAGTGGGCAAGCGGCGCAATTTTTGGCGATCAGTACCATCGCTCAGGCTGGGGATAATATTGTTTCCACTAATTTTCTGTATGGAGGAACATATAACCAGTTTAAAGTTTCTCTACCGCGTTTAGGTATTAAAGTCAAGTTTGTTGAGGGAGATGACCCAGAAAGTTTCCGTCAGGCGATCGACGATCGCACGAAAGCGTTATACGTTGAAACCATTGGCAATCCTCAATTCAACATTCCCGACTTTGCCGCTTTAGCTCACATTGCCCACGAAAACGGCATTCCTTTAATTGTGGATAATACCTTTGGTGCTGGTGGGTATCTAGCTCGGCCCATTGAGCATGGTGCAGACATTGTAGTAGAATCTGCAACTAAATGGATTGGCGGACATGGCACTTCCATTGGTGGCGTAATCATCGATTCGGGTAAATTTGACTGGGGTAATGGCAAATTTCCTCTATTTACTGAGCCAGCACCCGGCTATCATGGGCTGAATTTCCAAGAAGTATTTGGCCCTAATGGTTCCTTTGGTAACATTGCCTTTATTATTCGCGCGAGAGTTGAAGGGTTACGAGATTTTGGCCCGTGCTTGAGTCCATTTAACGCCTTTCTGTTACTGCAAGGATTAGAAACTCTCTCTCTACGTGTAGAGCGTCATGTGAGCAATGCCCTAGAATTGGCTCGGTGGTTAGAGCAGCAAGAGCAAGTATCTTGGGTTAATTATCCCGGACTTCCCAATCACCCATATCATGAGCGAGCGAAGAAATATCTTCGGCATGGATTTGGGGGAGTTTTAAACTTTGGCATCAAAGGTGGACTAGAGGCGGGTAGAGCTTTTATTAATCATGTGAAATTAGCGAGTCATTTAGCAAATGTTGGTGATGCGAAAACCCTCGTTATTCATCCTGCTTCTACAACACATCAACAATTAAGCAATGAGGAACAGCTTTCAGCAGGTGTGACACCCGATTTGGTACGAGTATCAGTGGGGATTGAACATATCGACGACATCAAAGAAGATTTCCAGCAGGCATTCCAGCAAGTTAGGATTTAGTTTTCAATTGGGCATTGGGCACAAGAGGCAGAGGGGCAGCACTTCTCTACGAGAGGCTGCGCCAACGGCTACGCTCAGTGACCGAGGGGCAAAGGGGATAAAACTTACTAAGTTGCATAAAAGCAGGGCTGATATTATGTCTGGTTGATTACTTATTAAACCCGAATCACCCCACCCTTAACCCCTCCCGAACAGCAAGGAGGGAAGCACAGCTTTGGCGGGGTGAGGTTCTTTTATTATGGGTAATTTGGCGGGCATGATATGAAGCCCTTACTACAAATGAATCTTTCTAGAAAAATGAATGACGATTAGCTTACAACTCCCCTGCTCCCCTGCTCCCCTGCTCCTCTGCTCCCCTGCTCCCCTGCTCCCCTGCTCCTCTGCTCCTCTGCTCCCCTGCTCCTCTGCTCTAGTTATGATCTACTCAAACTTCATCTCGCCGCTAACCCAGTTTTACCAGCTTACAGTACCATTTCAACTAGAAGGGGGCGAAACATTAATTGGGGTTCAGGTGGCCTATCGCACCTGGGGACAGTTAAATGCTCAAGGCGATAATGGGGTACTAATTTGTCATGCCTTAACTGGTTCCGCTGATGCTGATGATTGGTGGGAACCTTTATTTGGTTCAGGGAAAGCCTTCAATCCAGAACGCGACTTTATTGTATGCAGCAACATTTTGGGAAGTTGTTACGGCACAACTGGGCCAACTACTATCAACCCCATAACAGAAAAACCTTATGGCGTATGCTTTCCTAAGATTACAATCCGAGATATGATTCACCTGCAAGCTGTACTACTAGAATACCTGGGTGTTCAATCTCTGCGGTTAGTAATTGGTGGCTCACTCGGTGGAATGCAAGCACTGGAGTGGGCATTATTATATCCAGAAAAGGTAGAAGGAATTGCACCCATCGCAGTTTCTGGCAGACATTCAGCTTGGTGTATTGGATTAAGTGAAGCCCAAAGACAGGCAATTTATGCCGATCTAAACTGGCAAGGAGGGAACTACACCCTGGATGCGCCGCCGAACCAAGGACTAGCAGTAGCGCGGATGATGGCGATGTCTACTTACCGTTCTTGGGATAGTTTTACAAGCCGCTTTGGACGGCAGTATGATGCATCTGAACAGTTTGCTATAGCCAGTTACTTACAGCATCAAGGTCAAAAACTAACAGAACGATTTGATGCCAACAGTTACATTATCCTCACCCAGGCAATGGATCGCCACGATGTTGCACGCGATCGCACCAGTTCACATTTATCAGATTATGAATCTATTCTGCAAAGTATCCAGCAACCAACTTTAGTTGTCGCCATTGATTCTGATATCCTCTATCCTCCAGTAGAACAACAAGAATTGGCAAATTTAATCCCTAATGCTCAACTGGCATGGCTGAATTCAACCCATGGACATGATGCATTTTTAATTGACATGGCTGCATTGAATGAACTGCTGATCTCTTTTCGGCAAACTTTAGATTTCTCAGCCTCCTAACTCAATAATCTCATTTTGTAGGGTGTGTTATCGCGTTAGCGTAACGCACCGTCAGAGATTTTCGGTGAGTTAGGAATAAATTGCATAACGCACCCTATTAAATTAAAGCTTGTGTATATGATAGAAAAAATTTATAGAGTGGCGACAGTCGCGAGAGTTGAGATTTTGCGACAGCGCTAACTAAAAGATAGTGTATCAGATTTGCGGTGGGTATCTGTGGAAACCTTCCAGCTTGGTTGTTGAGCGACTTGCTCTGAATTGTGCCGAGCAAAGCCGAGGTAGCGTAGTCGTACCACTTGCCTACGGCACGCTGCGCGAACGTGGAAGCAAGCAACGCGTAGCGTCCCGTAGCGAAGTCGAAACATCTTTGTAAAAATTCTTTTAATCAGCCCTAGTCAACAGAAGTGGCAAAATGTGGGTATTAAGATTAAAACAATTATCGGTAAGTATCACCCAATCTACAGGTTTTTTAGATGATGAAACAGAGATGGGCAAGCATATACAAATGCACTCAGCTACTTTGGAGTGTTTTGTTAGTGTTGGTAATTTGGAATCTACCCCAATACGCTCTGGCAGATGTCAATCCACAGGAGATAAATGCAATTATTCGCACACGGGATATTGCGCTGCAAGCCCTAAATACTCGTGATTTTGCCAAAATACAACCTTACTTGCACCCAAATTTCACAATCACAACAGTTGATAACCAGATTTTTCACAAAGTTCCTGAGTTTGAAAAGTACTGGAATCAGCAGTTTTCCAGTTCCATCAAAGATATCAAAATGCAATTAAAGGGAGATACTCTCAGAACATTTCTCACTCCAGAAATAGATATTGCCTCTGGAGAAGCGATCGCATCTTTTTCTTTCAAAGATGGCAAAGCGGCTGATATGGCGTTACGATGGACAGCCGTGCTGCAAAAGCTCCAAGATAAATGGACGATTCAATCGCTGCATTTCTCCTCCAATCTGTTGAATAACCCAGTGTTGAATGCTGCCCAACAAGCGGGACGAATTCTAGCAATTGCAGCAGGAGTCGGCGGTTTCCTTTTAGGAGCAGTGACGATGTTACTATTACGTCGCAAGACTAAGCCACGAACCGAAAGGATATAGCAAATAAAGTGGGAAGAAGTACTTATCAGCCCAGTAAAAATATTAGCTTTCATCGCCGTCTCAAAGCAACCATAGTAGTTTTATTAGTTTGGGGTAGCGTGAGTTTGCTGCACTGGCTACCAGAAACACAATGGTTGATGCTGGTATTAACGGCAATCCTGACTGTGCAAACGTTAAGGATGCTGCTATCAAAACCAGTGGCGGCGGTGATGGAGAGTGAGATTAATTCACTGCCAGTCTCGATTTTAGTTCCGGCTAAAAATGAAAGTTCAGTCTTGGCTAATCTAGTTTACAGCCTATGCCAATTGAATTATCCTAGCGATTCCCTAGATATCTGGATTGTTGATGATGGTAGTACCGATGAAACTCCCCAGATATTGAGAGAATTACAAATTCAATTTCCATCTTTACAAGTTCATCGACGGGAATCAAAAGGTGGTAAATCAGGGGCATTAAATGCGGTGTTTCCCTTTACTCAAGGGGAGATTATCCTAGTCTGTGATGCAGATGCTCAGTTACCTGCTAATTTTCTCCAGCAAACAGTACCTCTGTTTCAGAAGCAAGCGATCGGTGCAGTGCAAGTGCGAAAAGCAATTTCTAATGCTAATACCAATTTCTTAACCCGTTGTCAGCAGATGGAAATGTGCTGTGATAGCTTTTTACAAACCCATCGCATTGCTATCGGTGGAATGTCTGAACTCCGGGGTAATGGGATGTTAATTCGTCGGGAATTATTAGAAAAATGTCAAGGTTGGAATGAGAACACTGTCACCGATGATTTGGATCTTTGCTTCAAACTCTATTTAGCAGGTGCAGAAATTGAGTTTGTTACAGTTCCATCAATTCAGGAAGAAGGTGTAACTACTTGGGAAAAACTTTGGCATCAACGCTGCCGTTGGGCGGAAGGTGGCTATCAGCGTTATCTAGATTATTTTCCGCAAATTCTTACTTTAGGTTGGGCGAAAGAAATTGATTTACTATTGTTTTTTATCTTGCAATTTATTCTACCAATTGGACTAATCCCTGATTTAGTTTGGACAATATTTTATAGCCATCATCCTGTTCTGTTCCCACTTCAGACACTACTCAGCACCATTCTGACAATTGCCTTTATTGCTGGACTTTACCAATTTCAAAATTTACGAGGATGGCCTTTGCTTTGGGCAACAGTGCAAGCATCATTATATATGGTGCATTGGATTCCTGTGATGATTGTGACGACTTTAAAGATGTGTGTGCAAAAGGAGCGATCGCACTGGGTGAAAACTGATCACCGTGGTGGAATGGCATAAATAAAATGAAATATAGTGTTAAATTTATCGAATTGTCAGATAATTGGAGCAACTTGTGGGATTACTTTTAGTTGAGCAAAGGGGCTTAAATGTCTAAAGTAGAAGGCTTTAGGGTAAGAAATTACAGAGTTCTTCGCGATATTACCTTGGGAAAGTTATGGAACACACAGAATGCCAAGCCATTAACGTCAATGACAGCCGTAATTGGTAAGAATGGTGTGGGAAAAAGCACGATTTTCGATACCTTTGGCTTTCTTGCAGACTGCTTGAAAAATGGAGTAGAAGAAGCGTGTGATTCTCGTGGCCGTGGGGGCTTTGAGAGAATTCGTTCCCAAGGACAAGAGGGAAGTATTGAGTTTGATATCTATTATAAAGAGGATCATAATGCCAGACCAATTACCTATGAGTTGGCAATAGATATTGACTCCTCTGGAAGACCTTATGTAAAAAGGGAGAGACTCAGACAACGAAGAAAAGGACAAAGCAAGGGACAACCTTTTTCTTTTCTAATACTCAATGAAGGTAGAGGAATTGCATGGAAAGGTGAACAAGAAGGCAAACAAGTTGAGGAAGAAAAAGGTGATTTTGATTTGTCAAAATTAATAGAAAAAATACAGAGAGGTGAAGGGGAAGAGGAAAGTAAGGAAACTGAGGTAGTTGAACTTGACGATAAGCGAAAACTGGGAATTGCAACTTTAGGTTCACTCAAACAACACCCAAGAATTTCTGTATTTCGTAGATTTATTGAAGGATGGTATTTAAGCTATTTTACTCCAGATGCTGCACGAAGCTTGCCTCTGGCTGGGCCACAAAAGCATTTGAATATTCATGGCGATAATCTGGGTAATGTAGTTCAGTTTATGGAGAGAGAACATCCTAAAAAGTTTCAATCCATACTTGAAAAGATATCTAGCAAAATTCCAGGTATCAACAAGATTAGCACCGAAAGAAGTCCAGACGGAAGACTACTACTGCGTTTCAACGACAAGGGTTTTCAAGATCCATTTTATGCCCAAAATATGTCAGATGGAACACTTAAGGTATTCGCTTATCTCCTCTTGTTAGAAGATCCCTCACCACCACCATTTTTGTGTATTGAAGAACCAGAAAATGGACTTTACCATAAACTTTTAGAAACCCTAGCGCGAGAATTTCGAGAACACGCAACAGGTCAGAAAGGTGGATCGCAAATATTTGTAACAACACATCAGCCATATTTTGTAGATGCCCTTGAACCTGATGAGGTTTGGGTCTTAGAAAAGGGCGAGGATGGATTTGCAAAAATTAAGCGAGCTAGTGAAGATCCTCTGATCAATAACCTTGTTTCTGAAGGTTTACCTCTTGGCGGACTTTGGTACAGTGACTATTTGGATGCAAGTTGAGTATATGCACTTTGAGATACTCGTTGAGGATATTTCCGGTAAAATTGCTCTTGAGATTCTTGTCCCGAAAATTATTAAGACCGAACAACACACATTTAATATCCATCATTACAAAGGAATAGGGCATATTCCTAAAAATCTAACATCTACTTCTGATCCCAAAAAACGAATTCTGCTCGACCAGTTACCACGACTTATTCAAGGCTACGGTAAAACATTATCTTATTTCCCTGCTGTCCTCATAATCATTTGCGATCTTGATGACCGATGCCTGAGTGCTTTTCGCAAAGAACTACTTGAACTCGTAAATTCTTGTAATCCTAAGCCAAAAACACAATTTTGCGTCGCTATTGAGGAAGGAGAAGCATGGTACTTAGGTGATTTAGCAGCAGTGAAGGCAGCTTATCCGAGTGCAAAACAAGCAGTTCTAAATTCATACACCAACGATGAGATTTGTGGCACATGGGAGAAGTTAGCCGACGCAGTATATTCCGGTGGTCGCCAAAAGTTGTCTAACCTTGCTTATCAGGCAATTGGTAAAGAGAAAGCAACTTGGGCTGAAAAGATATCTCCCCTTATGGACATTGACAATAATCAATCACCAAGTTTCTGCTATTTTCGAGATCAGCTTCGACGTTTAAGTGGAGAGTAGAGCAAACAAGCGCAACAAACAATCATGTTAGATTTGCTGATTCAAAATGGGTTAATTTTCGATGGCTTAGGTTCTCCACCTGTTCGGGGAGATATTGGCATTGAAAACGGCCGCATTGTCACCCTTGCACCCTCCTTAACTACCCCAGCGCGTGAATTGGTTGATGCTTCGGGGTTATGGGTGACACCGGGATTTATAGATATTCATACTCATTACGATTTAGAATTAGAAATTGCACCAGGATTGAGCGAATCAGTGCGTCATGGTGTTACCAGCGTGGTTATTGGTAACTGTAGCTTGTCTGTTGCGATCGCCCAACCCCAAATCTTGGCTGATATTTTTCAGAGAGTAGAGACACTTTCCCATCGGTTGATTGCAAAATGGCTACAAAAGTCAGTTTCCTGGCAGACACCAGCAGAATATTTACAGCATTTGCAACAGTTACCCCTTGGCCCCAATGTTGCCCCAATGTTTGGGCACAGTACTTTACGCGCTTATGTGATGGGATTAGAACGCAGTTTAACCGTTCAGCCGACAAAATTTGAACTAAAACTTATGCAGCGCATAGCCAGAGATGCAATAGATGCTGGCTTTATTGGCATTTCTATTGATATGTTTCCTTGGCATCGGATGAGTGGAGAATGGCAAGGCTGCACAATTCCCTCTCAACACGCCAAATTTAAAGAATATGCAATGTTAGCAGACTTGTGTCGGCATAGCCAACGTGTTTTTCAAGTCACACCCAATTTACAACGATTTGCTTCCTTTGTAGAGATTCTGCGTATGGGTTCAGGAATTGGACAAAAACCACTGCGGCTAACTGTCCTCTCAGCCTTAGATGCCGTACACGATCGCAAACTATGGCGAATATTTTCCCCCCTACTTTTTATTTGGAATCGGCTTCTAAATGGTAATGTGCGCTTTCAAACCCTAACTGAACCTTTCACCATTTACTCTGATGGATCTGTGACTCCCTTATTTGAAGAATTTTCCACAGGCGCACAACTCAATGGCTGTCAGTCACGAGAAGAAAGACAACAACTATGGGCATCGGAAATGTTTCGTCGTCAGTTTCGCCAAGAATGGCTGAGTAAACGGCGTAAATCATTCCATCGTCAGTTAGATTTGATGGAAGTTATTCACTGTCCCGAAGCAAGTTGGCAAGGGTTAAGTTTTGCCCAAATTGCTCGTCAAAACCAACAAGAACCAGTGGATTTATTTATCCACGCATTACAAAAATACGATACAGATTTACGCTGGGTGGCGACAGGAGCGAACGATCGCCTAAAACCCCGTTTAGCGATGATGCAGCATCCGCATATTTTGCCTGGTTTTACCGATGCTGGCGCTCACGTTCGTAACCTGGGCTACTATGATGGAGCTTTGTCTTTGCTCAAGCAAGCAGTTGCAACGAAATTCCTTTCACCGGAAGCTGCGATTTGCCGCGTTACCGGAGAACCTGCTGGTTGGTTTCGTCTTGATACGGGAGTTATCAAACTTGGTGCGAAAGCAGATATAGTTTTACTCGATCCCAATGCTTTAAATCAGCCAATTAGCCCGCAAGTGCAGATATCAGATCCCGTTTTAGATGGTGAACTTCGGATGGTTAAGCGTGGTTCGGATGAGATTGTGCAAGCTGTTTATATTAATGGGGTTCGGGTTGTTTGTCGGGGGAAAGTGAGCGATCGTTTGGGGCGTGAAAAGTTGGGAACTGTTTTGTTTCCTGTTTGAATTATCTCACACAGAGGCGCAAAGAGAAGTTTGAGAGATTTCCAAGAAATAAATTATCCAAATAAACGAACCACAGAGGCACAGAGAACACAGAGAGAGGAGAAATAGAGAGGGTTATTGGGTCAGTTTTGAGACATTTTTTTATTTAGAAGTCCCTGAGAGTTTAACATTAAATTGCTTTTACCCCACATCAGCAATCACCTGTCCAATATCTTGAGGGGTTGCACCTGTTGCTAACATTGCCCGGATCAACAATTCAATTGATACTGAAGCATCGCCATTTTCAGCTTTAGCAATCCGAGGTTGGCTAGAACTAATTTTAGCAGCGAGTTCACTTTGAGTCATAAGTTTTTGTCGGCGGTCTTTCAAGTTTTGGCTGAGAGCTAGCTTAATTTCAACAAACATAGTTTCTTCGGGCGTTAACTCCAAAAAATCTGAAACTGTACCAATTTGCCAGCTTTTAGATTCCAAACGTTCTCTCTTAGCTTGATCCATCACATTACTCCTGACAGCGAATTCCTATACTTGGCATAGTTCATAAATGTGGCATTACTGCAACCGCAAAGTATAATGGTAAAACTCTTCATTCTTAATGTAATCTCGCGCTTCATATAATTTTTGCGCGGTTATATTAGAAATTTGAGTAGCTAAAATTACTCGAACTGCTCCACTCTCTTTTGCATATTCTTCCGCAACACTCATCAATAATTTTGCAATTCCCCTCCGACGATACGACTCTTCCACATATAAATCGTTCAATATCCATAATCGTTTCATAGACACTGAAGAAAAGCTGGGATAAAGCTGAGTAAATCCAACTAATTCCCCATTGTCATTAGCTACAAAAACTACCGATTCATTATTCTTGAAACGTTCTTTGAGAAACTCCTTGGCAGCTTCAAGGTTTGATGCCTGATTGTAAAAAATACGATACCGATCAAATAATACTGAAACACTTTCAAGATGATTAATATTAGCCAAGAAAACTTCCATTGAGTGTCCTCATCACTTCAATACAGTTTACACATATAGCGGTTCTCGTTTACGCGACTCGTGTGTACTACATCTGAATGGGAACAATCGCTACTTGGAAAAACTTTTTGGTTTACTGAGTATTTACTTAAGGTTATGGGCAAACTACAGTCTCCTGGAAAAAAACAATAATATTTCAAATAAGAAAACAGTTGTGATCGTTGGACAAGATCCTTTAAAAAAAAGTGAGAAAAGAGTAGAAGAAATTGGTATTGCAACACCATACGCTCTACACTTGAAGAATTGTCGTGAGGATTTGCGTAATACAAGGCTATATTTTGATTTGCTCAAAGTCTTACTAGATGCAGGATGCCGAGTGTATCTCACAGATATTTTCAAAGTATGGGTAAGTGAGGCTAGTTGCGATTGCGGTATTCCTCTGAACAAGAAAGATTGTACTCGCTTCATTCAAGTTCTGAAGGCAGAGTTAGAAATTTTTGAGCCGCTTGCGATCGTTAGCTGGGGAAACAAAGCAAGTGATGCCATTAAAAATATAAAATTAGAAGTCAAACCTCTTGAGTTTCCTCATCCTAGTCCTGTGACAAATGGTGCTTCGAGTAAACTAATAGGTAAACCAGCAACACGAGAAAACCGGATTAATTTCTGGCAGGAAAAAGTTCTTGCCCACTTATCAGGGTTGTAGGCTAGAGTAGTTGCCAGTGCGTTGGTGCAACCGGCTGTAGGCATCGCTTTTCCCATACGCTACCTACGTTAACGAAAATATAACGCACCATTTTTATGAGAGTAATACCTACAGCAGGTGGAGCGATCGCTTTATTCAGGACAGGTATGACTTTGCTATATTAGATAGTGTCTAACCAATAATCACTCCTAAATAACTTGTAAAATTTAAACAGCAAAAAATCCCTACATTACTTATGAGTGAAAAACTTCAGACTGAAAAAGACAAGCTACAGGCAAGCATTAGTATAAAGATAAATCAAGAAACAGAAAATGAAAAAATTTTATGTTCTCATTGTCAGCGTACTGCTACGAACGGTATTAAATGTAAAGGAATTTGTGTGACTGACAATGACTATTAAGGTAGAAATTATATTGATTTTTCATCTACTCTCTTATGATTAATATCAATTTTAATTTTAAACAAAAGGGGAGAAATCGAATTAATAATCAAATTATAGATCATCCTTTCACAGACTATTGGGATATTTTTATTCTTAAACATCAACATCCAATTAATATTACTCTACACGTTCTGGGAATATTCTTTTTTTACGGTTTACTCTTTTATACTTGGAAGTCGCAAAACTTTTGGTTGCTCTTGGGCTTACCGTTAACTCAATTGCTTGGATTAACTGGGCATTTTCTATTTGAGCGTAGCCATATTGATTTACAAGATGCTGTATTTTCTTGGCGGGCTTCTTATTGTTTAGGTAAATTGTTATTTAGAATTTTGACGGGTAAATATCGAGATGATATTCGCCAACGGCAAGAAATATTAAATAATTATCTATCAAACAATTATGAAATTATTCAATAATTGGGATGTAATTGCTAAAGGTTGGTATATTGCCTGTGCTAGTCATGAAATCCCTAAAAAAACAGCAAAATCTGTAGAAGTATGCGGTCAAAAAATTGCCATTTTTAGAGGTGAAGATGGGCAAGTACGGGCTTTGGATGCTTACTGCCCTCATTTGGGGACAGATTTAGGAATTGGCAAGGTTGATGGTAATTGGATTCGTTGTGCATTTCATCATTGGGCATTTGATGAAACAGGGCTTTGTCAAAATATTCCTTGTCAATTAGAAATTCCTACTCAAGCTAAATTACAAGCTTATGCAACAGAGGAAAAATATGGATTTATCTGGATTTATCCAGATGCTAAAGCGCCAGAGGGAGTAGTTGATTTTGATGAATTGAAGGGAAAAGAAATTGTTGCACAAGCTGATATTGCATTTGAAAGAAGTTGCCATCACCATATTTGTATGATGAATGGGATTGATGCTCAACATTTAAAAACAATTCATCATTTAGACATCAAAATGGATTTGTCGCTACATCGCAGTGAATTAGGGACGCAAATTGACTTTACAATGCAGGGACAATTCCCTCAAACTACTTGGAGAGAAAAGTTAGGTCAAAGATTTCTTGGTTCTACATATCAATATTCAATGCGTTATGCTCATGGTTGCATTGGCTTGTTAACAATGATGAAAGATGTTAGGCTTTTTCCGCCACTGTTTATGATATATGCTTATACTCCAATTGCGCCTGGAAGAACGAGAATTCAACCGATTTATGTAACTGAAAAGCGTCAAGGTATTGTGGGATATCTGCTTAGTCAGTTTTTGCTATTCTGTACTCGCTTGGCTTACTATATGCTCAGGGATGAAGATGGCAAAATTTACGACAATATTCGCTTTAATCCAAAATTACTGCTTAGTATCGATCGTCCATTAGCTGAATATATGGAGTATGTAAATCAGCTAAAACCGTCTCGATGGTCAAAAAATAGGGGTGTAGAATAGTAGGTTGGATTAGCGATCGCATAACCCAACAAAAGCTTTGGTAATGTTGCGTTTTGTTTCTCAATCTAAATACATCTTAATTATTTTGTAGAGTAGGCAATTTCCATCAACCCTTATTGAGAAGGTGCAAGATGTGAATACGGAATTGTAGCGTAAATAACCATTCTGGAATCTGTCACATTACACCGTAAATTTACCATAATGGTCGATAAAGTTTTAATTAAATATAATACAAATCGAGTTTAGGTAATTTCCGCGCAATGAAGAGTTTGCTGATTCCTGTTGAAAATTTGCAACATAGCGATCGCACCGCCATGTATGCGTTGCTGCAAAATCACTTTCAAGGCATAACCTGGGATGGGTTTCAAATCGATCTAGAGCGCAAAAACTGGGTTTTGTTGTTGAGAGATGAAACATCCAATACACTCAAAGGATTTTCAACTTTGATGTTATGCCAAAAGACTTTTTTAGGAGAAAAAATTAGTGTGGTGTATTCAGGCGATACTATTGTTGATCCTAGTGCTTGGTCGAGTACAACACTACCACGTAGTTGGATTGCCGCCATCAATTTTCTTCGTCAAAATTATGCAGAAAATAAACTTTACTGGCTGCTAATTTGCTCTGGTTTTCGCACTTATCGTTTTCTCCCTACTTTTTGGCAATATTTCTACCCACGTTATGATGTTACAACACCTGCTGATGTTCAGCATCTAATGGGTAATTTGGCACAGGAATATTATGGCAGCTTATATCAACAAGCAAGTGGTATTGTCCGGTTTCCGCATCCCCAAATTTTACGGGAAGGGCTGATTGAAATTCCATCAGGACGACAAACTAATCCCCATATCCAGTTTTTTGAGGAAAAAAATCCTGGCTATCGGTTAGGGGATGAATTAGTTTGTTTAACTGAAATTAATTATGACAATCTCACCCGTTCTGGACAACGGATGTGGAAGTCAGAATCATCTTTAAAATTTGTGCAAGATTGTGTTCTTGTTTAACTTTTATGCCATCTACCAACCCATACTTAAACTTTAATAACCCAACACAATTTATAGAAGGATGGTACTGGACATTAGCATCAAAAAAATTAAAGCTTGGCCAGGTAAAAGCTATAACTTTGCTAGGTAGAAATCTGGCAATTTATCGGGGAGTTAGTCGTCAGGTAGTAGCTATAGATGCTTATTGTCCACACATGGGCGCACATTTAGCAGAAGGGAAGGTAGAAGGTGATGGAATTCGCTGCTTTTTTCATAATTGGAAGTATGACAGTCGCGGAATTTGTGTAGATGTTCCTTCTCTTGGAAAACCGCTACCTGTGTGTATTAAAACCTGGCATACGGCGGAAAAATACGGCATAATTTGGGTTTGGGTGGGAGAAAAAAAGCCAAGTTCGCTGCCTTTTGTACCAGAATTAGAACAGGCAGATTGTGATTATATATTGGGGAGTCGATTTGTCAAAAATTGCCATCCCAATGTCTTACTAATTAATGCGATTGATGCTCACCATTTCAATACAGTACACAATTTACCTTTAGAGATTGTATTTGATTCTCAAAACCTCAACCCCAACGCTATTACCTTCAGCAACACTACACGAGGAGGGGATGATTCCTGGTTAATCCGCCTGATTCGTCCTTTCTACCGCAACGAGGTTACTTATAGTATGTGTTATTGGTATGGCAGTACTGGCACTGTGACGCTAGGCCCGGATTTTCTGCACTTCTACATTATATTTACACTGCGAATGATCGAAGGTGGTAAAACTGAAGGGCAAACAATTCTTGTCACTCCCAAGCGCCCAGGATTTTGGGGATGGGTTTTAAATCGTGGTTTGTTATGGTTAACTCAGCGGGTTGGTAATTACTTCGCTAAAGGGGATACACAGGTATTTCAAACAATTCAGTTTGATTTAAAGACTCCCACTAAAGCAGATCAATCTATTCTGGAATTTATTCAGCACGTTAATCATCAAAAAGCCTTAAGCTGGGGAACTTGGGAAACTGTTAATTATCCAAATATTTAAACCCCAATTGAACAGGAAAAAAATGGATTTAAAATCTAACATTGTCGGTTTTGATCTACCACACACAGATTCGGATAATCGTTTGCGACGGATATTAACAGCAGCGTTACCCAATCAGAGTAATTATGTTAATTACCCACAATTAAATTATTGGGATGCTGAATTTTTCAATTTACATAAAGTCAAAATTTTTCAACAATCTAATATTAATGAACAATCTACTATTCTGGAACATACCAACCGCGCCCTGTTAGAAGAATCATATTTCATTGAGAAAGCGGGCGTTGGCTATATGGCAAAAATGGTACTGTTAGCAGAAACAGTTGAAGAACGAATGCTTTATGGACTGTTTACGGCTGATGAAGCTACCCACCTTCACCAAATTAGCCATTTTTTACCAGAAATGGAAGTAAATAGCACGAACGATCCGTTTTTGCGCTTACTATCAGAAGTGGTTGAAAGTGCAGATAAAACAGTTTTGTTGTTTGTGCTGCAAGTCGTTTTAGAAGGATGGGGTTTAAGCCATTATCGGCGTTTAGCAAAGGAATGCCGCTATCCAGTTTTAGCAGAACTTTTTTCCAGTTTTTTACAATCTGAATCCCGTCATCACGCTACAGGAACCACCTTGTTTAATCAAATTACTGTTTCAGCATTCAGTCAAACAACAATTCTTGATGTATTGGCACAGTTTTTGTTTATGGTACAGGTGGGGCCGCAAAGTTTACTTGTAGCAATCGAACAAGTGAAAGGACATCTGACGCGATCGCAAAAAATCCAAATTTTAGAAGAACTAGATACACAAACTCATAGCGGAACGCGATTACAAATATTGCGATCACTTATGGGGGGAACATCAGCCCAGTCTATCCTACAAAATTTAGAAGAACGCGGAGCCTTTGAACCACTCCCCGCCCATCAATGCGTGTAATAAATATCAATCTTATCTCTGCGTGAAATAAAAACGGATATGGAAAAAACTATTCATCGCAAATTACAAATTAACCACACTCGCAACAAACAGCAAGATCATACTGCTTTAATGGATGAAGCTGTCACCAATTTTCGTTACGAAGATTGTCAAAACGAGTATTGGAATCCAGAGGAATTTTCTCTGCTATATGGCACACCTTTATGGGAACAGTCCAGCGAACATCAGCGTATAATTTTGAACCAACTTTACTGGGTAGCTTACTACTCACAAATTGTTTCTGCCGAAATTGCAACTATCTTTTTCAATCAAACTAGTGCAGCCGGACTTTACGCTCAAGAAGATTTTCGCTTAATCTGCGATACCTTAGATTTGGAATCCGCCCAAGAGCGATCGCACATTAACGCTTTCCGCACAATTGCCAAACAGGTTGAACAAGCGTTATTTGGGGAACTTCTCTTTACCTATCCCATGCGCGGCCCCTTTACAGAAACGATGGTTTATGCCGACACCAATGCCCTAAAAACTTGGTGGAAAAAAATTCAACTTCAATACTTTGGGCTGATTTCTGCGAATAACACTTTTTTGGCTTGTCAATATTTTACAGTCCGGGGAGTGCGGACACTAAACGGCAAGTTAGTACAGCACAAACTCAGCAATTATTATCAAAAACATCCTCATCCTGAAGCTGCTCCAATTCCTGCTAAAGTCTCCTATTATCACTTCATGGATGAAAGTTTTCACTTCAATAGTTCGACAATTATATCTCACGATGTTGTCACTTGCCTTAAGCCACCGACTGCTTTTGAACGACTGGTTGCTAATTTAGGATTGCTGGGCTGTCAGCGCGATCATTTCCATTTTTCGGCTGCAATTAACGGGATTTTCTGGTACGATCCGGCGCTCTACAGTAAGATTTATCGGGTGTTGCGATCGCCTATTTTTGAGATGAGTGACAAAGATGCTAAAGAAATGATGCGGTGTTGTTTTACGGAGGAGTCGGAAGGATTGCAGCGCAGTTTTTCAACTCATCAGGAGGCGATGAAATCTTATCAGGTGTATATTGAAAAGCTTGATTATCTTTGGCAACGTAATCGGGATATGTCGCTGATGGCTACTAATTCAATTTCTCGATATTTGGCAACTCAAAAAAATGCTTTTAAAAGTTTTGAACACCAAGAGGATTTATTTTTAGCTCACGCAGAGACGCAGAAGTGCAGACAGGAATGGAAGAGTGTTGTTTAAGTAAACTGCTTGCGTATTATGGCTGACTTATGTAAGATATATTTTCCGGAAAGTGATTTTGTTACTATAACTTTGCAATGTCATCAAAGTTTGTCTGAACATCTCACAATTCAGAATTCACCAGTTTTGTTTGGTTGTCGGACTGGTATTTGTGGCACTTGTTTGGTTGAGGTTATTGGTGATATTCCTCCTCCTCTACCTGAGGAACAGGAAATGCTGGAGACATTAGCAGCTAATAACCCTCATGCGCGGTTAGCTTGTCAGGTTCATGATGTTACAGTTAATATTGAAATTCGGAGACTGAAAGGATAAATTTAGTTAAAATTCAAATTCAGAATCAGGCTTAATGGCACTGAAGTTTATACTACAGCATATTCGGAGCTTATGAGGTACAGTAGCAGCAATTTGTAAACCAATTTT
>NZ_JAVRCE010000063.1:0-47533 GCF_034530915.1 Nostoc sp. DedQUE09 | reverse complement strand
CTCTAATTAACTCAGCCCTGCTGGGTCATTTTGTATGGCTTAGTCTAAACTCCAGAAATTGACTTTCCCTGCCAAAAAATTGACTGTTTACGCCTTTCGAGAAATACTCACCAACTCATGAAAGAAGCGACTTTCTCCGTTTATATTACGCGAGGCATTGTTCAATATGCAGCAGCAAAGTACGGAGTTGATGCTGATAGCCTATGTGCTGCTGTTGGAATTGAGCCTGCGTTACTAAAGATGCCCGATCAGAGGATTACAGGAGAGCTTCATAGTGCAGTCTGGTGTGAGGCTGTTCAACAAACAGGTGATCAAAACCTTGGATTACACATGGGTGAAGCCTTTAACCCAGCGACTTTCGGTATAGTTGGTTATGTGTTGGTCAATTGTCAAACATTCGAGCAAGTGCTGGAAAAACTCTCTCGCTATACTCATTTGTTCAGCCAGGGAGCTTATATTCACTTCAGCGTTTCCCAAGGATTTGTGCTTTGCGACTGTGATATTGTAGGCGATTTAAAAAACTACTTGTTAAAAGAACCTCGGCAGGCGATTGAAAGCACCTTTGCATCATTGCTCACAGCAACGCAGATGTTGACAGGAAAGTCACTTGCTCCCCAAGCTGTCTGGTTTCAACACTCGCCTCCTGCTGACATTTCTGACCATGCACGTATTTTTGGTATAGGTGTTCGGTTCTCGATGCCAAAGAATCGAATCATTTTCAATGCTAATTGTCTAAATTGGCCAGTGCTATCAGCAAATTCCAACCTACTTCCGGTCTTTGAGCAACATGCACAAGCAATGCTTGATGCTATAAATCGAGAGTCTAATTACACCCGACAAGTAGTACAGGCACTCACACAACAATTGAAAGGAGAACTTCCGTCTCAAGAAGTGTTTGCTCGCAGTTTAGCAATTAGCGTTCGGCAATTGCAACGCGAGTTACAAGCTGAAGGTACATCCTACCAGCAACTACTAGATGAAACTCGTAAACAGCTAGCCTTACGACATTTGAAAAATCCAGATAGTTCAATTTCCGATGTAGCATTTTTGTTAGGATTCTCTGAACCTAGTGCCTTTCATCGTGCTTTTAAACGATGGACAGGGCAAACTCCACGGAATTATCGTGGACGGTGAATCTGATCTTAGTGGTGTATTAGCCTTATTTCCAGAATTTACAGTTGTGTTGTCAGCACCAGTGGTTGTGGCAGGGTTCAATGCTTTATTTGGGATGAGCATTGCGATGCCGCCCTGCAAATTTTTGTAAACCCATCTAGGAGAAGTGTTTGGAGGTTTTTGTTCCTGATTGGTTTTAACAGTTTTTTCGTTATTAGATTGTTGAGGATTAAAGAGCCTAACACTAGTTTTTCTGACCTCTTCGTAAGCGTTAGAATCTAAACATTTGAGAGCTTTTAATCCATTTGGGAGAAGATCCAACCCATGACCAACCTGACGGAAGGTGCGAGTTTGGTCGATGACAAGAACATTTTCTATACCATGCTTGTGTAAGCCAATAGCAGTTGCTAATCCAACGGGGCCAGCACCAAGAATTACAACATCATATATTTTTTTCATAAAGCAAAAGAAAGCCAAGTCAACACCAGGCTAAATCTGACAGGGAACTTTAAACAGGCGTATCAGTGTATTAGCATATTAATACCACATTGCAGAGCTTTTTATTCCAGGAAATAAAAACTTTTGTAAAATTGTTGAGAGAAAAAAATCAGATGATTGATGGGGACTTTTGGTTGTCCTTTATAAGTGTTAATAGTGTTAGTATTGATGAATAGAGTGTAGAGACGGAAGCCGTACCAACAAACACTCTTGGTGTCATCTCGGATTGACGAAGTATCAACCACTGCGCCAAGGTAAGAATCACACCAAAGATTACCGTTGCGATGTCTACGGCGGCAAGCTACGCACAAAGAATAACATTACCTGTCCAAGTGAACGGAAACGGATATACTGCAAATTTGATGATTAGCGTGATAGTAATCGGGGCACAGAGCAAAAAGCTCAAGTAAGCTAGCACTGCACTAATGGCAAGAAACCAGTAGCGACCGAGATAATCCAGGCGAAATTCTAACAACGACTCTTGTACTCCAAATAAAGTCATTCAAAATGCAATACTCGCGGTCAAATAATCAAGCATTAGCCGTTGTTTTACCCGTGTGTTGAAGAGGGTATTTTCTAGAATAAGCTGAAATTGAATTCAGTGGGCACAAGTCAGAAGTCAGAATTGAATTCAGGCTCCTGACAACTGAAGTATTTCTTGTTAACTGTGGTATTAGACTGATTTTCGTCAAAGTATTCTTTCATCAGTGCAAAATATAAAAAGCAATGAAAAACCCCAACCTGTTTAAAGGATGGGGGCATAAATAAAAACTCTATATTCCATGATGACACAATTCAATATTTGTTCAACTGCTGTCAGCCTGGAGGTGGAATAATGAACAAACCACCATCCAGACGTAAGAAAGTTACCCCTGTGACATCTGAGGAACCAAAGCTAGCCGCTGACTCTGTAAAGGAAAATACTTTTGAGCAAGATAACCCAGCCTCAGCAACGATTACGGTTACTGCTGTTGAAGTTACAGAGTTGACCGAAGAAGAACAAAGCTTACGCTTGCAATTGGAACGTCAGGTAGAAAGGGCATTTTTGTCAGCAGGTCAGGCGCTGATGGAGTTGAGGGACAGACGGCTGTACCGTTCCACGCACCGTACTTTTGAAGAATACTGCCGCGATCGCTTTAATTATAGTCGTGACGCGGCTTACTTGAAGATTTCGGCGACTGTGGTTTATGAAAATCTTCAAAAGTTTTTGCCGACCAATGGTCGGCAAATTCCAATGCCGACCAACGAACGACAATTGCGTTTTTTGGCGAAAGCAGAGTTGGAACCAGCTGTGCAAGCGGATGTCTGGCAACAGGCAGTAGAGCAAGCTGGCAATAAAATTCCATCTGGTCGTATAGTGAGAGATATTGTGGATAGGATACGCGAAAGCACGAAAGTACCCAATCCTTACCACATTGGGGAAATATGCATTCTTTTGCCAAAGGATAACCCAGACTTGAGAGGGAAAGCGAGTTATTGGGGCGTGGTAAGTCACGTTGGGGAATATAGCTGTACACTCCAGGCTTGGGACGGCGACTATACTGTAAAAATCGAACACCTGAAGTTACTGGAATTGCTTGATGAAGATTGCTTTTTTATGCAACAGTTATGTATGAGATTACGGCAGTTGCATCAAGTAACCAACCGTGACTCTTCTGTGGATTGGCTGTTGCAGGGGTTGGGGAAACAAGCTAAACCTTATTTATCTTCGTTGCAGGCAAAATTGCTGGCGACTGTGGAAAGGGAGTACAAAATCGAGTGGAGGCAACAGAAATGATGGTGCAGCGAGGAAACAATAATTTAATGCAACAAAGTTTACTTAACGAGTTCACTTTCAAATATTTCTCGCCACAATTCAAATTCTGGACAATTGCACCAAAGGGTAACGAACCCATCAAAAAGTTTAGTTTCTGAATTTTTAACTCCCCTTGGGAGAACTTGGATCAAGATAGGAATATCCAAATCACATTTCCAATTTTCTATTTATTTTTGAAGTTGGGCAATAGTGTCTTGATGGAATCCTCGGTCGTTGTTGGAACACTGAACAAGTAAACATCCATTATCAGAATCTTTGACTCGCTTGATCGAGAAATTAATCTGCGTCCACATTAATTGAACTTCATTGAAAATATTAGGCAAGCCATAGTGATTGCCTAATATTGCCTTTCGGCGTTTCGATTCACCCATAAGTCCCCCTCAGAAATACAAATGTTGACCTTTAATGAAATTCAAAATGCAAAATTCAAAATTCTGTTAGGAATAATAAGAATAATTTTTAATTAATTATCCTTCAAGGTCATTGCCTCCACTAATTGTCTTTAATTTTGAATTTTGAATTGGAGCGTTCGCGCAGCGTCTCCAAGAGTTGCGACTTGACAAGAATGACGAAGAAGATAAGGAATCTTCTGACAACGAGTAAGCTCAATAGCGCTGAGACTAATCCTCTGGGGGTTGTTAACTACTAATACTATTGTAACGATAAATCAAGTTTCAAGCATTTTGCAGTTGCAAGAATTGGAGAAACCAGCCAAACCTTATTTGTCATCCTTGCAGTCAAAGCTGCTGGCGTTTGTTGAAAGAGAATACAACCTTGTTTATCAGCAGCAGAAGTGACGAGACAGCTAGTAACTTGGTAACTACAATTTTCTACAGATTTGACATGAGCGTTATGATCGCGAGCCCCTACACATTTGGCTACGTGAGCTAACAGCGTCCCAAACTCAGCACCTCTGAAACAAAGAGAAAAAGCGTCGTTCCAGGCACTTAAAAATTTCTAAGCGTACAAAAAACCTGAACGGGCACAGTGATGCTAAGTGAGGGCTAGGGAAGGGGGAAGGTGGGACCCCCACGAAGTGGGGATAAGGGGCAGGGGTACTGGGTTTGGGGTTTAAACCCTTTCCCCCGCTTTGTCACGAAAGTGAACTACTAGAAAGAGAGAGGAATAGAAGCAAGGTCTGCGTGTGGCCTATTGATTTGAATAACTCCATTAAGACAATTGGCAAAATCCACACCTGAAAGTATCCGGTTTTGCTCACTAGCCCTCAAGCTAGCTTGTTAACTTAAAGAAGTGTTCAATTGCTTGCTCAATATTTACTCACAACAATCATCAACAACTATAGTCTTTAGGGTTTGCAGAAAAAGTTTAATGCAAAGAAAAAAGTGGCTTTTAAGAACAGGACAAGTCTTCTTAATTTTTATCATGGTTGTAGCGGCAAAATTTATGGATAAAACTCATCTGATTACAGAACTGTATGTATTTGGGGATAGTCTTTCGGATACAGGGATGGTATTCCGGGCGACAGGAGGAATGTACCCGCCTAACCCAGCTTACTTTCAAGGGCGTTACTCGAATGGTCGGGTTTGGATTGAGTATCTTGCCGAATCTCTGCATCTATCCTCTAAGCAAACTAATAACTTTGCTTATGGAGGATCGACTACTGGCAGTATTGGCAACAGCTATGTACCTAGCTTGCTAAATCAAGTGCAGTCGTTTACGCAGACACATCAAAAGACGAATTCAGATGCTTTGTATGTGCTGTGGGCAGGAGCAAATGATTATTTGCAAGGGATAAGCAGTGCAACTATTCCTGTTAAAAATGTCACAACGGCAATCAATTCTCTAACTGATGTGGGTGCTAAAAAGATTTTGGTAGCAAATTTACCCGATTTAGGACAGTTACCTGCCACTAGAAACAGTGCGAATTCTGTGAATCTTAGTGCATTAACACAAGCACATAATCAAGGCTTGAGGCGATCGCTTAAAATTCTAAGTCAACAGCATTCCGATCTGGAGATTGTGGTATTAGATGCCAATACACTGTATCGAGATGCGATCGCAAATCCGGCAGCCTTTAACTTTACCAATGTTGTCAGTCCATGTCTGTCTGGCGTAGGCGATGCCAGCCGCAGGCATCGTATCTGTAGTAACCCAGACCAGTTTTTGTTCTGGGATGGCATTCATCCGACGGCTGCGGCTCATCGGATCATCGGGGAAACTGCTTTTTCAACAATTCAAAAAGCAGGGATGATTAATCCAAGTTTAATAATGGTTCCATGAAAGGGGAAGGGGCAGGGCTATTTCATTCTAAAAAGTTGTTTGAGTCTGTCTAAACCATTGGACTCTTTGACCGTCATCCCTCAAGGATGTTGCTGGTCATAATGGAGAGCTTTTCACCCAGACATTATGGTTGTGATAAAAATCACCACGGTGTTCTAGTGTAAACCCACCCAGCAATAATCCCAACCAGACTTCTACCATCGGCATTTGCAACACACGTTGCAGTTTAACTAAAGAAATCTCATCTTTGACATTTATCAGGTAGTTAGCGATCGCACTTTACCATTTTTCGACATCCTCATCTGATGCCAAATTGCGGACATCTTCTAAAGTTGTTACCTCATCAAGCATTGCCAAAACATTCGCTTTTTCCACAGGTGCTGCTACAGAATTGTCCTCCTCAGTAGGAGATGAAAATTGGTGTGGGCCATGTGGTTTAAAGGTTTGTGGTGTTTGCGGTTCAATCAAATCATCTAAATCTACGTGCATTGTTGTCCGCACTAGACCAGCAAAGAGATCGGTGCTAACAATAGGCCCCAAAAGACTATTGCGATCGTGGGTATCTTGCAACAGCACTTCGGCACGAGACTTCAGAATATCCGCAATTTGACTGAAAGCAATACCTGCGGTTAATAACTGTGCCTCCAAGGGTAATTTTTCTAACTCGGCATCTAAACATTCCCACATGGGTGCTAGTGTTGATGTCGCTGGAGATTCTGACAACTCATCTAATATAGCCGTAGTCACAGAGATTAGGACAGTGTTGATTGCTCAAAGTCTTGAAAAAACTGGATTTTTACTCAGCACTCAGCACTCAGCACTCAGCACTTAGCTATACATCCCAAATTGTTAATTGGCGGTATGTGGTCATCTCTAAGATTGTGGATGCAAGGGGCAAGGCCGCACTGGGCAGTAGCTTGAGGCAATCTCAAACATATCCTTATATTCGCTCATGTCTAAGTGGTAATGCCCAACTCCCTTCAGTTTCTGGTATCCAGGCTATGGTACTGTATCCATATCCAGGGGTGACGGGACGACCTCCTCTTCCTCCTTTAGCATAATGCTCGTAGATTCTCTCTTTAAGGGTTGGTGCATCTGGTCTTGACCATACTGTATGGTCTCCTGCCAGGATAATACGTCCTTGTTTGGGTATTTTTTTGACTGTACAGCCCCATCAATTTATTACGCTGCGGTCTGGTATCCTGTGTTGTCTCATAAATACTTGACCACTGACGACGGAATACGGGACACATTGATAAATCTGCCAGACTGTAGGCGTTACGTGTCAGCAATATTGCATCCATCATTTCAAATGTTGCATCTTTTGCCCGGCATAAACTTTGGTATGCTGCTTGACGGAATTCCCTCAGCTGTGCAAAAACATCCATAGCGGTAGATGAAGATTGGTTGTGCTTTTTTCATCTTCCGTTATTGGGGTGCTTGTTCTTACAGGCATCCCTTTATTTTTCTGCATACCTGTTCTTTGCCGATCGCTTGCTTTAGTCTAAAGTCCAGTAGTGAGTGCGGCATCTTCAATCGAAATTAATTTAATGAGTGGTAAAAAATCTGCACTGTAATTCATTCTAAACTAGTTAACTTTTATTATTAAAAAATATATTTATGTCGGATTATTTCGCTTTTATTCTACACCAAATCCTGAGAGTTGACGCATTTTTGGGGTATGAAAACCGATGACAATATCTTGTTTATTTATACCCATTTCCATTAATTCTAAAGCAATATCTGCTTCCGTTGTATTTTGTTGAATCCAAATTTTGTTATTTTTGATATCTAAATGCATTATTGGCCCATAAATCCGCTTTTGATTATTCCATCCAACACTAATAATTTGATAATGGTCATGTTCTGTATCAAAAATCTGTTCGACTTCTACATCTCCGTAACTAGGCTTGTACTGAAGATATTTAGTTAACAGTTGCCTAACTTTTGTCCGGTATTCATTTAATTTGTCCATTGTTCTATTGACTCAGTTTCCAGATTGTAAATAATTAGCTTTAATTTGTTTTCATTAACTACAGTTTGAATAAAAAATAAGTTAAAAAAGTCGTTATAAGTTACCAACGGTACAGCTAAATATAAGGTTCTATTTGGCTCCTCAACACGCAATGCTGTACGGTAATTAATAAATTGTCCTAGCGCCATGTGAAATTCAGAAATTTTTGAGGCACTCACAAAATTTTTGATTTCAACTGCTATTTTTTCTCCTGCTTTTTCGGCAGCTAGAAGTCGCTCTGCACCTAAATCAATTTGAACATCAACCCCGCCACACCTAATATTAAGCGGATCATCTGTAATTACCCAACCCTCTTTTTCTAATGCAGACCTCACAATATTATGGAATAAATCACGAGCCATAGTTTACACCAAAGCCACACTAACCTTAATACTGCTCAACACCGTTAGTAGTGTCATTCGCCAGTAAAACATTTAAACATTTATCTCAATTTGGTACTAACTATCGACTCCAGCACATAAATCCTTTAAATCTAGACTTTGCTCACATTATGCTTTAAGTGACATCGTAATACAAGACTACAACACAAAATAAGAGATAGTGTTTTGGGGTATAACAGTCCACAAGTGACAAATCAAACTGTGGAGGCAAATCCTCGGCTACCCATCCCTAGCTATTGCATTAACCTTCTTCTAAGTAAGAAATATTTCTGTTTATTACTTAGAAGGGGGTTAAATCGTAATTCCTAGTACTATCTCTATAAGCTTTATCAATCAACCAATAGAAGCTACAAAAGCTTGGTTATTGTATTTGTTATTAGGAAAAAATCTTGCCATGCCTGCGGCGGACGGAGCCATCGCTTCATATACAAAAGCTCTAGAATTCAGGAATGGCAAAAGTTTTTCAAGAGTGACAGAAGCTGTTCATGAGCGATCGCCCACTATGGATGAAAGAAACCATTCTATTTTCTTAGGAGCTGTTTACGGACGCGCTCACTTCCGTTATGGATGGAAGAAACAAGTCAAATCCTCTTCCCTTCTGCCTCCTGCCTTGTTTCTTGAAAGAGGGGTAACAATCCTAAATCATTCGTGAAAAGCTCTATTTCCCCCCTCTCTGTGTTCTCTGCGCCTCTGCGTTAGCCTGGCGGCAAGCCGCTTCTCTACGAGACGCTCCGCGAATGCGTCTACGATTCAAAAATATTTTTCGCTAAAGAGAGAGAAATAAAAAACTTAACGAATGATTTAGAACTGCGATCGCATCTGCTGCCCTTTAGGTTTTATCCTAAAAAAGTGTTAGCTAAAACCTGCAAAAGGAAATCTATCTGTGAAAAAAACTTTGTTTCTCAGTCCTCCTTCCTTCGATGGGTTTGATGGTGGAGCAGGTTCCCGATACCAAGCCAAGCGCGAAATTACTTCCTTCTGGTATCCTACATGGCTAGCGCAACCCGCAGCCCTTGTGCCTGGTAGCAAGCTTATTGATGCACCTCCGCACGGTCAAACAGTAGAAGATATCATCGAAATTGCTCAAGATTACGAGCTAATTATCATGCACACCAGCACGCCTTCGCTGGCTAATGATGTCAAGTGTGCCGAGACAATCAAAGCTCAAAACTCTGATGTCAAAATTGGCTTAATTGGAGCGCACGTAGCAGTATTACCAGAACAGACGTTGGTTGAAAACCCAATCATTGACTTTGTGTGTCGTCACGAATTTGACTATACCTGCAAAGAGATAGCCGAAGGTAAATCTTGGGAAGAAATCACAGGTTTAAGCTACCGCGATCGCCAGGGGAATATCCATCATAATCAAGATCGTCCCTTAATTCACGATTGGGATTCGATGCCCAGTGTATTGCCCATTTATCACCGCAATCTAGATATTACCAAATACTTTATTGGCTACTTATTGCATCCATACATTTCCTTTTATACTGGGCGGGGCTGTCCGGCAAAATGTACCTTCTGTCTTTGGCCGCAAACAATTGGCGGACACTTATACCGCACAAAAAGCCCCGAAGCTGTTGGGCGCGAGATGGAAGAAGCGAAAGCTATCTTCGGCGACAAAGTACGGGAATATATGTTTGATGATGACACATTTACTATAGACAAACATCGAGCGATCACAATTAGCGAACATCTGCGACGGCTCAAACTAACTTGGAGTTGCAACGCCCGTGCAAATCTAGATTATGATACCCTAAAACAACTACGTAATAACGGCTTACGCCTACTTTTGGTAGGATTTGAATCTGGAAATCAGCAAATTTTAGATGGAATTAAAAAAGGAATCAAGCTGGAAGTAGCGCGGAAGTTTATGGAAAATTGTCATAAACTTGGCATTACCGTACACGGCACATTTATTATTGGTTTACCCGACGAAACCCAAAGAACAATTGAAGAAACAGTCCGGTTTGCTTGCGAGATTAGTCCGCATACAATTCAGGTTTCTATAGCAGCTCCCTATCCTGGAACAGAACTTTATCGTCAAGCACAAGAAAATAATTGGTTTAGCAACACTTCTTTAGTTGCTAGTTCTGGAATTCAAATGTCTACACTGCAATATCCAAATCTCTCCGGTGCTGAAATTGAGGATGCAGTTGAAAGGATGTATCGTAAGTTTTACTTCCGTCCCAGAGCGATTATTCCAATTGTTGGTGAAATGCTCACTGATCCCCAAATGTTAGTGCGCCGTTTGCGTGAAGGGCGGGAATTTTTCTCTTACTTAAAAGACCGTCGCGCTCAAGGGACAGTAAAAACAGAATCAGTAGTTGTTGGTTAGTTATTAATTATTTTTAGTTAATCGCAGTCATCTACTGACAAAGCTAGTTTGGTCAGGAGTATTTGGCAAACTACGCCGCTATGATGAGAAACTGCTAGAATCCCAAGGGATTAGTTTTCCCCAAATATTTACGGTTTATTACAAACTGGAGGCATTACAGAAGAATATTTACTTGGTTTGATACCTCAGATTCAAGCAAACTTGGTTGAGATTTACTGTTATCCAGCGATCGCAAATGCAGAACTAGAGACAGGTGAAATAGAACTGGCTGCATTGTTAAGTCGTCAGGTACGCGAAGCGCTTTTGAGTAACGGCTTTGAAATTATTAACCATCATTTCCTATCCCAACGTACTACCTAAATTTTATTTTCCATAATCCAAAGTAATAACTTTGTCATCCAAATCTCATTTAACGTACATACAAAAATCCTAAATTTCTCGGCAGTGAATCTAGAAAATGCTAATACTAATTGCCTGGTAATAAATGGCTATGTTTGTATCTATCTTATTAACAAATATTCACGCAATCACCAGTTATTTTTTCTTATTTTTGTGCATACCATCTGTTTTTTTTAATTGCTATGCAATTTATGCAGCAATAACTTTTTTTGCTGCTCCCCAGGCAGTTAATCAAGAGTTTCATCCACCTGTTAGTATTCTCAAACCCATTTGTGGGCTTGATAGGGATGCTTATGAAAACCTAGCCTCATTTTGCCAACAGGACTATCCAAAATATCAAATTATCTTTGCTGTGCGAAATTCTCAAGATCCTTGCATAGAGGTTGTAGAGAAAATCATTCAGAATTTTTCAAATTTAGATATTTTGTTGATTGTAAGTGATCGCGTCATCGGTACAAACCTAAAAGTTAGCAATTTGGCTAATGCTGCAACCAAAGCTAAATACGAAATTTTAGTCCTTGCTGATAGTGACATCCGAGTTGGAACAGACTATTTACAAAGAGTTATCCAGCCGTTGCAAGACGAAAGCGTGGGTGTAGTTACTTGTATGTATCGATCCTTAACTCAAGGATGGATGTCGATATTAGAGGCTATTAATACTACTACTGAGTTTCATGCTGCGGTTTTAGTCAGCAACATCAAGGAAAATGGTATAAAATATGCCTTTGGTTGCACCATTGCCATCCCTAAAAAAGTATTAGAAGCCATCGGTGGATTTGAAGCAATTGCAGATTATCTGGCAGATGATTTCCAACTTGGCTATCTACCTGTCCAAGCAGGTTACAAAGTTGTGCTTTCCGATTACATAGTTGAACATCTACATAAAAGCAACACCTTAATTGATGTCATCAAGCGCCAGATTCGTTGGGCATTTTGTAAACGAGTTTCTCGTCCTTGGGGTTATCTAGGTCTAATTTTTACCTATGGTGTTGTCACTAGCTTGCTACTGCTGATTGCCACGAATGGTTCAATACTAGGATGGCTAGGACTATGTATTTGTTGGGTAGCAAGATTGATGATGGCTTGGGTTGTTGGTACTATCAGTTTGAGAGATCCAATAGTCAAAAAGTTTCTGTGGCTGGTTCCTGGGTGTGACTTGTTAAGCTTTTTTATTTGGTGTTTTGGCTTTATTGGCAACACTATAGAGTGGCGGGGACAACAACTGAACCTAACTAAAGATGGAAAGCTATTAGTACCAGAAGACAAAAATAATAAATTATCAATCAAGGTTTTGACTAATAAGGGCGCATAGTAGTGCTAACTTGGCTCTGGTTAAGTCTGCGTCTTGTAAGTTGGCTTCGCTAAGGTCTGTACCGATGAAGCTGGCATCTACTAGATTTGCTCCTTTAAGATTAACTCCGCGTAAGTCTTGATGGTCAAAATTCTTTCCTTGTCCTTGTTTATTCCTGGAGTTTGGACTAAAAGCTCAGGCTCAGAAAAAGGGAGCAATGCGATTTTGTGAGGTCGGACAAAAAAAGTGCGATCGCTAAAAATTATATTTAAGTACGGAGTTATTTTATTTACAAATTAAATACTGCTTTGCACGAGAATTTATCTTGATGATATATCTCAAAAAGATTGCTAGTAAGTCATTTGACGATTATTTTCCAAAATATCTATACTAAGCCTTTAATACTTAGTGTCAATTAAAGCAAGCAGTAGCTAAAGATGACGACTCAAGTATAAAATTAATCAAGCAATTTGGGGTTTAATAAAGGAATTAAAGATAGAATGTCTTTGCGTGTCGGTATGCCACCATCAAGAGAGTTTGATTAATTGCTGTTTGATGAGCCAGCTCTGATTGAGAAAGCTTATGCAATAATATGGCGATACATTGACCCGCTAAAACTAACGCAGCCTGTCTAATTGTTTCTTCTCTTTCTTTAACTATTCTTCCAGACCATTCTTCGATATTTTTCAAATCCAAAAGTTTCGTCACATCCTCTTTAAAATCTGATAATGAATCGGCAAAATTTAGATTTGCATATATGTTTTTCTCCATAAAAGTAGATACTTCCTATTTCAAAACTATTTTTGAAAGGAAATTTTACCTTTTTTATAGTCGCAACAATGTACAGAAACCTCGTTTTTAGCACAGGTTGTGTCTTCTAACAAATATTACCCAGTTCATTGTATTAAATGTTTAGCGCATACGTAAGAGCTTATTAGCGATCGCCTCTATTCAAAACTTTTATTAAAGCAGAGGCACTTTTTCTTGTCACTACTGAAAAGCCGATACAAATCTCAGTAATTTTTTCCACTACAAGTTATGTTAGCTAAAAATGATATCAAACCGTTAAAAAGAATTTTGGTTATTGAAGATGATCGTGTTACAAGGGATCTTTACATCCAAAAACTCAAAGCAAAAGGTTTTGATGTCATGGATGTTCAAAGCGGTCTTCTAGGTATCAAAAACGCAGGAGCGGCTATAACTTACGACTGCGAAAAATAAAATACGGAACTTTTAAGCGTTGTCCCTTGGTTTATATAAAAGCTTGTTATGTAATACTCTTAAGCTAGAGTTTTGTGCTTTCTGCAAAAATAACCAAAAATCTTGAGACTGCTGTCACAAAAGAGAATTAAGATTTAGCAGTTGTTAAAGCCCTGCCAAAAGCAGACACATGAATAACTATAGATTAAATCAATTTTTATTGATATACCTGAAGTTAGGCAAATTCAATAATTGTTTTTGGAAATAAAAATATTAGAGAGAAACAGCCAGGACAAACGCATCTAAATTACTCTTGATCACAACCAAGCTTAAAAACCAACGAAAAAATCAGCATTTCTCGTTTAGTTTAGTTTCTCAAACTCAAAGCGATGTCTACGACGGGCTGCGCCTACGCTAAACCTATGTCAATAAGCTGCTACTAATGCGACTATTTTTGAGCTTATTGATAATACAATCCTTTTGTTGACATGATGCGTTTGCCCTTAACTTTATGTCCCTTTTGTCAATACCCCACCACTGAATTCTTAGGACTTCTCTTTTTATGAATGCGTAAGTCTTATAACCTTAAATTAATCAATTTTTAACTTTTTTGGAGCAGCATTTGTAGTAAAAATGCGTGTACAAGCCAGAGCAATAAGATATTTGAGTGTAACTATTTTTGTTAAGCAGAACACATGACTTTCATGAAGAAAAATGTAGCAATTGCAAGGAGTAGCTGTGTTTTTTTTGAAAAAACTTAATAAGAAGTTTCTGAAATTTATAAGTGTTGCTTTCTTCGTGCTGACGTTAGTTTTATACCCTTCTCTTTTGGGACGTGTACCGTTAGTCAGCTCACTTTCATCAGAAGTTAGCATTATCCAGGCGTTGGCAAAGCCACTCCAAGGGAGTATCGCTCCTGAAAATGCACCAGCAACCATTCAATTTGATACTAGTCAAGGTGCTTTTGCATCTGAAGGTTCAGAAGCAAAAGCCGACAAGAAAGATCCTGTCCTTGACTTCTTCAAAATGGCGATGGGTGCGTTAGCAGGTTTAGTGCTGTTTATCTTTGGTGTCACCCGTCTGTCTGAAGGGCTAGAAAACCTGGGGACAGAGCGGATGAAAAATTTCTTAAGTAAATGTACCACCAATCGCTTTGCTGGTGTACTCACTGGAGCGGTAGCAACGACGCTATTAGAGTCCTCCTCAGTGACAATTATCATGGTAATTGCAATGGTGAGTGCTGGTGTATTGACCTTCGTACAATCCCTCGGTGTGGTACTCGGATCTAATATTGGTACAGCAGTCGGGGCACAGATCATCTCTCTCGACATTAAACTATATGTTCCCCTATTAATGTTTGCCGGGTTATTGCTGTTATTTCTGGGAAAAACAGAACGGCAGAAAACCATCGGCATTATTATACTGGGATTTGGCTTAATGTTCTATGGGCTAGAAGCAATTGACGAAGCGATGAAGCCCTTCCGCACATACAAACCATTCATCACTTGGATGGAAACCTTAGGTAGTAATCCTTTCTTGGGTGCTGTAGTCGGAGCCATTTTTACCGTGATCATTCAATCTTCTTCTGCAACAGTGGCGATCGTGATTACTTTGGCAAGTTCTGGCATCATTGCTCTGCCTGCGGGAATCGCAATTATGTTAGGTGCAGAGGTTGGTACTTGCGCTGATACACTATTGTCTACCATTGGTCGGGGTAGCGCGGCTCTAAGAACAGGCGTTTTTCATTTCCTGTTTAACCTGGTCAGTGCCACTGTGGGGATTATTTTTGCACCTCAACTCGTCCAACTAGCTCAAGCAATCTCTGGTGGAGGTGGCGTAGGGCGACAAGTTGCTAATGCTCAGATGATCTTTAACATCTTAGGTGTTGTGCTTTTAATTGGCTTTCTGCCTATAGTCGTTCGCCTGTTAGAAAGGCTCGTTCCTGATAGTCAAGCTGATTTAGAACGGCAACGTCGCCAACAAGAGAAGCAGAAAACGTCTGAACAAGTCGGTGCTAATGCTTAAAGTAGGTAAAACGATCATGGTTTCTCAAACTCGATTGGCATTTTTAATCTCGTTGGCAACTTTGGGATTGGCAGCTTGCGGTAATAATCAAACAGAGGATACAACAGTTTCCTTTCCTCAAGCTGTAACTCAAGCAGAGGAAGTAAGCCCTTCGGGAAATTTATCAGGGTCGATTAAGATTGACGGCTCTAGTACAGTATTTCCGATTTCAAAGGTGATGACAGAAGCATTCCAGAAGTCAAATCCTGGTGTGCAATTCACAGTAGGAGTGTCAGGAACAGGCGGAGGATTTAAAAAATTCTGTGCCAATGAAACTGATATTAGTGGCGCATCTCGCCCGATCAATGCTGAAGAAATGCAGCTTTGTAAGCAAAATAATGTAGAGTTTGTTGAGCTACCCATTGCCTTTGATGGGCTGGCAGTTGTGGTCAACTCCCAAAACAATTTTGCCAGCTGCTTGAAATTGGATGAATTGAAAAAGATGTGGGAGCCAGCCGCCCAAGGCAAAGTAACGAATTGGAACCAAATTCGTTCTAACTTTCCCAATCAACCCTTAAGTCTTTATGGGCCTGATACTGAGTCTGGTACTTATGACTATTTCACACTTGCAGTTGTAGGTGAGGAAGGAAAAAGCCGCAGTGACTATTCTAAGAGCAAAACTGATACAGCTTTGGTGGAAGGAATTGCGGCTAATCCTAATGGATTAGGCTATTTTGGCTATGCCTACTACTTAGCAAATCGAGACAAACTGAAACTTGTGGCTGTTGATAGTGGTAGTGGTTGTCTACAGCCCAGTCCCCAAACGATCGCTGATTCTCGTTACCAACCACTTGCTCGCCCCGTATTTATTTACGTCAATAAATCGGCTGCAAAACGTCCTGAAGTTAAAGCTTTCAGCAATTTCTATCTCTCACCACAGAACGCCAATTTAATCCTCCAAGTTGGTGATGTACCCCTACCCAGCATCGCTTTAGAAGCAGCCAGTGGTCGCTTGGATAGGGGTGAGACGGGGACTAAATTTGGTGGTAGAGGTTCTGTGATTGGCGTGAAACAAGAAGCTCTCAATTAGAGTGGAAAGGGAAATGCCCAGCAACCTAATACTGCGCTTTTCCAGATCAATCGCTCAAAAATCGTAGAGAGTTCACTGATAGGAGCAAGCATTGTCTTACTGCAGGTTATCTGATGATAGTCAGATAACTTGACTTTCAGAGTTGATGTGCGGCCTCGCGTTTCGTACTGGTCTAACCGTTGCTCGACAATCTGGGCAATCTGTTCGAGTTCCTGCAACATTTCACGATGGTCAGTTAAGTCTCTAGCAAATGAAGTTTCTGCACCGATGGACTTACGAACCCGATTCGCCTCAACATAACTTAGTCACTTCTCCAATGCCGTGGAACTTCTCAATCGCTAGCTGTTCTACAAAGGCGTAGACGCTTGCGGCTTGTCGTAGACATCGCATCCTCCGGTAAAATAACCGTTAGTCCATTCGGCTTGTTCTGCCCTGATGCCCTTTTTGCAAGAAACTTGTTAATCGACACACCTGCGGTTGCCGTCAACTGGGTTTCCTGGAAAATCGCAGTTTTAATGTGTCTTGCGATAGTAGAAGCGTAGGGGATGTTTTGCTTGTTCTCAGTAACATCAAGGTATGCCTCATCTAGCGCAACTCCTTCCACTAAATCACTGTAGCGTTTAAAGATAGCGTGGATTGAAGTGGAAATATCTCGGTAAACGTCGAATGTCGGTCTGACAAAGATAAGGGCGGGACATTTGGCAATTGCTGTTACTGAGGCCATCGCAGAGTGAATGCTAAACTTACGAGCTTCATAACTGGCTGCTGCAACCACACCTCGCTGATTCGGGCTGCCACCGACTACTAACGGTTTACCTCGGTAGCTAGGGTTGTCTCGCTGTTCCACCGATGCGTAAAAGGCATCCATGTCTACGTGAACTATTTTCCTGGTTCTAGCGACAGATTCTTGTCCCAAGGGTACAGCAATTCTCATTTTGAAAAGAATTAGACAAAATTCTCTGATTTAAATAGAGAGCTTGTGCTGAAGCATCATTTTTTGACAGACATTAATCATCCGATGCTGGAGATAGACTTTCTTTTTAAAAATCTGTCCATGAAAAATAGATTTTAACTCATAAATCTAGCTGAAATTCTCACCAGGTTTGCGTTTTTATTGATAAATAACTTTCTTCCTTTCTTTACTTCAGGAGAGCGACATCTATCAACTAGAATTTAATTTTTTTAATGGAACATATTCTCTAAGTATAAAGGAGAAAAAATCCGACCAATCTTTAAACCAGAGAAATTTTAACAGAGTGCGAATATCATTAAAGAAAGAAGTCCGAGTTACTAATAGCTCACGAATATTTTGATAGGTGGAATTAACTAAATCTAAAACAGTATGAAATAAAAAAGCTAGGAGATTTAAAGATAATAAGAACTCGCACAAATGATTTTCACCATGACCAAAGTTATGCTCCAAATTATAACCGTGATTTTTCAGAACGTTATTGCCTTCATTCTCAACTTTCCATCTACTGCGTCCAGCTTTGACAATCCCTTCAACATTATTTTCAGTAATTTTATGATTAGTAATCCAATTATTCCTGTAGATAATTTTTTGTGTTTTCTCATTAACAACAGTCACTTCACACCAATTAACTTCGAGACTTGATTCTCCATCTCGTAAGGGAACTCTAGAAACATAACGATAACGATAAATTAGGTTTTTTCGTCCATCCCATTGTTTCTTTTCAACGGTGGCAACTTCTCCACTTCTATCTAAAAATTCTAGCCATTCATATAAAGTTTTATGAGAATTTTCTAGACAAACAAAAATAAAATTATACCCTGTTTTTAGAGCTAATTCACAAAGAGGCTGGTGAGCGTATAAGTCATCCCCCAAAAGAGTTACAGGATAACCATACTTATTTTGATGATTCTTATTTAACCATCTTTTAACAGCCGCATTTTCGCAATTTTGTTTCTGATGTCCATCTTGCTTTTTAATAAATTCTGGTTCTAAATTAATCACTTGTTTTTGATTAGGAGAAACTATCACAGGTGTGACACAGCCATGAAAATAAGTTGTAGTTCCGTTTCGATGATTACGACAATTACAGTCAGGGCAATTAATTTTCTTAGATGAAAAATATTCTGTGCCATCTAAAGCTACTAAAATTTCTCCATCTAAATAAAGAAACTTTTTCAAAACTCCCTTTGACTCTAACCATTGATAGACTTTTTGAAAGCCCATAAAAATAGTAGTCGCTGGAACCGGATCTAATAAATTTCTTATTTGGTTATCGCTAGGAATTGCCTTAATTGAAAATAAACTTTCAGCGTTATCTTTCCCCTTATTGCTGTTCATTAAACGTTGATGCTCTAAAAAAGATGGTGACTGAGTAAAAAAGACTGAAAACGCAGCCATCACTGCATCTTCTACCTGATATTTCGTATTATTACCGGGTTTCCTTTCATCAGGTAAGTCATGTAATAATGACCGTAAAAATTGCATTAATTCATGAATTTCTAGGGTCGCCGCTTTTTGAGCCATCTTGGATTAATTTGACGCGAGAAGTGGATTTTTAACTTCCTAATTTTACCTGAGATGACAACAGTTATAAATTTTTATTTTGCTTGAGTTCTCTTTTCTCAAAACAGAACTTTTTTCCTGGATTGCCCCTTTTGGTTGTCAGCCAATTCCCGCAAATAAACTGAGTATTTATACTTAATTGATCGGTCAAATTGTTTTTTTAGCGATCGCTTCCCTCGCTACACGCATCGCCTCTCCCAGAAAAATAGTTATTTTGTACTAGATTTTGAATTTCTAGATGGGGGTTAAGACTCTATTTATTTCAAAATGAGAATTGCTGGTAAAAAACACGCTTTTATGCCAGCGTTAAGTCCAAGGGGTTTTGTTTTTACAAAGCAACAAATGGCATCAAAAGACATCTAGCAGTTGATATACTGGGCTTCCCCTTCTTTACGCATTGCACCAAAGCCAGCATCTCTGATCACCTTGGGTTAATTGAGATGCTCTCAATTAACATTGATTATTTTAAATCCAAATAGATTACGGCTATCAGGAAAGAGAAACTTACCCAAGCGTTAGAGCAGATTTATCCTCAAATCATGAGCAAAATCCAATTTCAACTTTCAGCCAAGCCTACTATTGCCGAAAAAGAAGCTAGTGGGAAATCTGGATTTGTGCCTGTTGCCGCTAGATGGGTAATTGAGAGGTCAAACGCTTGGGTGGAGCGATGTAAAAGTTTAGTTAAAAATTTTGACCGGACACTCGCTCGTGCCAATGCCAAGCTCAAGCTTTGTTTTATCAGATTGATGCTCAAAAGACTAACCACTACCTAGAAAAAAGATATCAAATGGGTTCTATAAAGAACTAGTAACCTGACGCAGTTCGAGGATAATTTGAACAGCACCAACCACAGCTATAAGCCCAATCAACTCCATAGCTGACAAACCTGCGCCAGCTACAGCGAGAATCAGAATAACAGTTGCTGCCGCAAAGCGATACCCCGCCCGAACTTTGCAGCGTAGTCTGGTGTCAGTGCTTACACCTGTAAGATAGATGATTCCAAGGGTAAAGAAGCACAGCGCCAAGCTAGCGCAAATAAGCCAGCGTTCAGCAGACGCCAGTACCAGGCCTGTATCACTTGCTAGGGCGTGCTCCACCCCAACTCCGGTAGCGGCAATACCAATCACCAAAGGTAAGTGCATATAGACCCAAGTCTGATAAGCTCTTATGTGGCGGCAAGCACGAGCAGCCTGGATTGCTGAACCACCAAGGTTGTCAAAATACAGCCACCACAAACTAAAAGCAATACTCAAGCCAAACACGGCAGTATATGCTGATGAGAAATTCCACTGCTGTTGTGCGGCCCCATTAACTACCGCTAAGACTGCCTCACCTAGCACAATTAAGGTAAATAAGCCAAAACGCTCAGGCAAGTGTGAAGCGTGGGGAGCCAGTTCCACATGCACAGCCTTTCCTGCTGTCAATACTATTCCAAATTCTACTGTCAGCGCTAAGATCCAAAACCCAAATCGCAGTGGCATCGGTACAAATGCCGACACCAGCCAAAGCAATGCCCCTAGTCCAGAACCGCTCACGATTCGCGTTGTTAGTGGTCGTGCTGTAACTATATGCTTTCCAGCACGTAAGAACTCGAGGACAAGCAACACCCGAGCAACACCGTAGGAAAGGGCGAAACCAACTGAACTTTTACC
The DNA here is from genome assembly GCF_034530915.1 of Nostoc sp. DedQUE09. Classification (NCBI taxonomy): domain Bacteria; kingdom Bacillati; phylum Cyanobacteriota; class Cyanophyceae; order Nostocales; family Nostocaceae; genus Nostoc; species Nostoc sp. DedQUE09. The sequence continues at coordinate 26,940 of NZ_JAVRCE010000063.1, read as the reverse complement.
CAACCCATCGTGTACGTTCACGGCTAGTGCCGCCACTGCAAGCATTTGTAAAGCGGTCAGGAGTCGGTGTCCCAAATCATCAGTATCAAATAGATTGGCGTAGAATGTAGCACCAATCCAAGACCACCAAATCGGCACAAAGAGCATCAGAAAGCCAAGAAAGCCCGATAGTGATACATCCCGATTGAGATTGTGAGCAAGCTCCGAAATCGCAACCACGAAAAATAGATCAAAAAAGAGTTCCAACCACGTCGCGTGCCGTTCTTCTTCCTTATCTTCACTAATACGTAACTCAGGAGATTTCAACCATTTATTCATCCCACACACTCCTTAATCAACTGTGTATAAATTGCATATTTGTATCATCAGATGGTATAAATTGGCACTGATGGCATTCAGATGTTGTTTCAACCAAAGATATGGGCAGAATAACCTGAAAACGGGTGTTTCCTGGTTCGGAGAACAAGCGGATCTCGCCTTTATGCTTTTCAACAATTTGGTAACTAATTACTAGACCTAAACCTGTTCCCTGACCCACCCCCTTGGTGGTAAAGAAAGGCTCGAATATCCGCTCTTGAATCTCTGGCGGAATGGCTGGACCGTTGTTGGCAATTTCTACTAGCACACACTTATTTTCTCGTGCTGTGCGAATCCTGATTTGTCCTTGTCCACTCATTGCATCGATCGCATTGTCAATCAAGTTCGTCCATACCTGGTTGAGTTCGCTACCATACACCAAGATTAGTGGTAGGCTCCGGTCATAATCGCGCGTTAGACTAATGCCACCCTTGAGCTTATGACCGAGAATAGTCAGCGTACTTTCAACTCCCTGGTGTATATCCACCTCCTGCATCGGAGCCTGATCCATATAGGAGTACTCTTTAATAGCTTTGACCAGTTCGGAAATGCGCCCCGAACTTTGGTCGATTTCGTCCAACAACTCAATTCCTGTGAGTGTGGCCTCGAGCCAAGCTAGAACTTCAGCGAGTGAGCCTGGGGGCAAATGTTCCACAATAGTATCCAGGGATTGAGTATCTAGTCCTCCCCGGACTAAGGAAGAAACAATTTTCCAGCCATCAGGCACGTTGTGTAAATCCAGCCAGGCTGTCACTTCTTGTTCGCGATCGCTTTGCGCTAGTAAATCTTGTAAGTCGCAGGGGGTTTTGGCACGTACAATTACTGAGTGCAACAAGTTGTCAAGAAACAACAGTTGTTCTTTTGTCATCTGCCTGTGATTGAGTTGGAGTCCAAGGTATGGCAATTGTTGAAAGATTTTCTGCAAGTGCTTCCCACCTCGAACAACGGCTGTTGCTGGGTTGTTCAACTCGTGGGCCAATCCAGCAGCTAAAGTACCCAGTGCAATTAGCTTTTGGTGGTGTTGTGACATAGATTCCAACATTTGCACCCGTTGTGCCGTGATGATTAAAAGGTCACGTGTAATCGACGGACAGGTTGTCAGCATTTCCCAGAAAGTATCTGTGTGCCATTTCAACATATAGCTCGGTTTCACGGCACGCACGTTGAGGAGATAGTGAGGAACATCTAATAAAATCAACTCATGACCTGTATATGTTCCAGCACCAAAACTCATGACGTGTTTTTCTGCATTGCCGACCTTTTTGGTAAACTCAATTTCGCCTTCGATCAGCACATAGAAATAGTCTAGTGGTTCTCCCTCAATGGCTATGTATTCTCCCGAAACCAGACATAGTTCGCAGCCGTGTTCAGATAACCATTGCAATTGCTCATCTGTCAATTGTGCAAAAAGTGACACTTGACGCAAAGCATCTAACATAATTACACCTTACTTAGGTATTGATGGATGAACTGAATAGCGATCGCACCCTCTCCAACGCCAGAAGCTACTCGCTTAACAGACCCATTACGCACATCTCCAGCCACAAAGATACCTGGGACACTGGATTCCAGCAGGAAGGGTTGGCGCTCTAGTTTCCATGCCTTTGAACATCGTTTATCGGGTATCAAGCTTGGCCCAGTTAAGATAAACCCTTGTTCGTCTCTGTCCACAATCCCAGCCAGCCAATCAGTGTGTGGGTTTGCGCCAATTAAAATGAACAGTAACTTTGTGGGAATAGTTTCCTTTTCGTGGGTTTTAGTGTCAGCGATCGTAATTGCCTCTAGGTTAGTCTGGCCATGAACCTCGACAATGTGGGAGTGAAACCTTACCGTGATATTGTCTGTTGCTAAGATTTGGTCTATCAAGTACTTTGACATACTTGTAGCCAGTGAGTTGCCGCGTACCAATATAGTCACATGGCGAGCATACTTAGAGATGTACACCGCAGCCTGCCCAGCTGAGTTAGCTCCGCCAACTACATAAACATCTTCATTTTGGCAGGAGAGTGCTTCGGTCATTGCCGCACCGTAGTATACACCAGCCCCAGTCACATTCTCAATCCCAGGCACATTAAGCTTACGATATGAGACACCTGTCGCAATCAGCAATGCGTAACAGCTTAATTCTGTCCCATCTTTCAGCTTGATGATCCGATAACAATCTTGCAAGCGAATGTCAATTACCTCTTGAGGCGAGAGAATCTCTACTCCGAATCGTTTAGCTTGAGTAACGGCGCGGCGAGCTAATTCCGATCCAGCAATTCCTTGGGGAAAGCCTAAATAGTTCTCGATCCGGGAACTCGTCCCTGCTTGACCCCCTGGAGCCTCTTTTTCAATCAATACTGTGCGTAGACCTTCAGAAGCTCCATAGACTGCTGCTGCTAAACCAGATGGGCCAGCCCCCACGATCGCCAAGTCGTAAAAGGGCATTTGGGCCTGCATCTTCAACCCAATTTTTTTAGCAATTTCGGCGTGCGTTGGCTGTGTGAGATATGAACCGTCAGGGCAAACTACTAGTGGTAAATGCGCGGTATTACATTGAGCATAACTAACCCACTGACGCGCTTCTTCTTCTACCTCAATGTCCAACCACTGATAAGGCATATAATTGCGGGCCAAGAAGTCCTTAATGTGATGACTCTTGGGCGACCAACGGGAGCCAATAACGCGAATACCTTCAAAGGGTGGGCGGTATGACGAAATCCAATCGTCTAATAAATCGCTCAGAACTGGGTACAGAAGGTCTTGTGGCGGCTCCCAAGGTTTGAGAAGATAATAATCAATCTTTGCTGTATTTATCGCAGAGATAGCAGCATCAGTGTCCGCATAAGCTGTTAGTAAAACTCGTTTTGCAGACGGGAAAATTTCCATAGCCTGTTCAAGGAACTGCACACCCGACATTTGTGGCATCCGTTGGTCTACCACACAGAGCGCAACTGTTTCGTTACGTAATTTTACTTGTTGCAATACTCTTAAAGCATTTGCACCTGAGTCGGCTCGTAGTACCCGAAAGCGATCGCCATACTCATGTCGGAGGTCTCGCTCTATTACTCGTAGAACTCCGGGGTCATCGTCAACAGTAAGTAGTACAGGATTAACCAAAATAGCTCCTTTCTGGGGATGATATTTGTAATTATTTGCCTAGTCCTAAGCCTTGAGTGTCTTATCACTATATTTACAACTATTGACTAACACTATTGTTAGGGTTCAGGCTTTAAAATCGGTTGTTATATAACAACAATACAGTCAAGAGTCCTGAGTCGCTTTTGATGGACAATATCTTTGCCACGAAAAAAGAAAGTCTAAGTTTTACTCCTTCCTTTAAATTTTCCCTAAAATGCAAAATCCATTCTGTACAAGGCTTTGAGATGAATACCACTAAAAAATTTAGTATTTTTATACAGAATTTGGTTGCAGTGATGTCAAAGATAAAGCATAGTCCCAATACTCTTTGAATAAGTAAGGGAGGCTAGGAGTGCAGGGAAAAAAAACTTCCCCAGCCCCCCGCTCTCCCTGCTCCCTTTACTCATTTTAACAAATAACTTTCCTTAACCGAACTGTATTGAGCCTAGTCCTAATAGCTTTGGATAAACCCTACTTTCCTGATTGAAAGTATGTATTTGCTATCCAATTTTTAGGGCTACTAAAAGGTCTTTCAACGCAATCTACACACTAGCCATCTCAGCAGTTTCATACCGATCCAAAACAGTTACACTGTCGCAAAATGCACTCATCATCAGGAATTGTTTCACGTTCTCTGGTGCGCCAACTATATAGAGTTCAACATGAGAACCCAGTTTTTGCTTAGTGAAAATCAAAGATCGCAGACCAGCAGTAGTAATACATTCCAATTCTTGTAGTAGTAAGACTAGACGATTGATTGGCTGTTCTGTAGCTTTGGCGATCGCTTCCTGAAAATGTACCACACCATTAGCATCCAATAACCCAGTTAAGGCGATTTTGGCAGTACCATTACTCACTTCTAACAGCGTTGCGTCGAAAGATACTTGAGTCGGGAGAAGCCTGACTCTAACTTTGAGATCGTCTTGAGTAATCGGCAGTTTAACCGTCAGGTTTGCAGCATCAAAATCGGCATACCTTTGCCCATTGATCCAGACATCGCCAATCCGCACACTGCCTGGTGGTAGGATATCTGGTGCAACTCGCAGAATGTTGTCCTTAAAGCCACCTGGCTTTGGTTTGAAGTACAAATCCATTGGCTGTTTATTAATCAGCAAATTTGTATAAACGCAAGCTAAGTAGGCCAACTCAAACGAGTGATAACCGCTCATTGAGTGGCTCCCCTTGCCCCGTTCCGTTCCTAACAAGTAGGGAATCCCATTTGACAGAACATTGAAGTAGATACCCCCAGCCACGTAATCGAGGAACCAAGCATTATAGAAAGCTGCCGCTTCACGGGCTTGGCGTTGATACTCAGGTTTATCAAGTGAGCCATTCAAGATCAGGTAGGCTAAGATAGCTTGTTCCTGTTGCCACCAAGCTTTCCGATTATGCCAGACAAAACGGTGTTCCTCTTGCCCTGGTTTTAAGGTACGTTCCACCACATCGTACCATCCCCCACGCTGTTGGTCGCTACCGACTGCTGGCATGATTTCTGCAATCTTTTCTGCCAGAGCCACATAGTTTTCTTTTGGTTTCAGGTGGTTCATCCGCATTAGGTTCCAAGCAATTTTCAGGTTATGACCTACAACTGCTCGATTCTGCTGCCATCCCCAAGTTGTATCGTGAGTCCAGTCCTCATAAAAACGTTCTTGAACAAATGGGCTATTGTCATAATCTGGGAACCGCTTTTCAATGGTGTCGAAGGTGTACTCCAAGAAGTTTGCGTATTCTTCTTTGCCAGTCGCTAGCCAAAGATTGATCAAATAAGCTGGAGCATGATCGCCTACGGAGTTCCAGTTCTTCTTGGCACGATTGTGGCCTAGAGTTTGAGAATGGGGGCTGAGAGTAATCGGATCGATGTGAGAGAAAAATCCTCCTTTCTCTGTCTTGTCCAAGAAATACTTGTCAAACAGATTAATCGTCAACTCGATATCTTTAATGATGCGGGGATCGCCCGTTATCCGATAGGTTTGGGTGGGGCCAGCCAGGGCATAAATTTGCTCATAAGCTGGAATAGCGTCATAATCATCCCCAAATTCTGAGGAGAATATTTTCTGTTCGCTACCACCTGGATTCACATCAACAGCATGATACCAATAGCAAATTCCTTCGCCTTCATCGAGAAAACGCATGTGTTGGCGCAGATATTCAGTACCTTTTTCCGCAGCTTCAAGATAGCGATCGTCCCCAGTCATCATGTAGGCTGTGGCAAAACCGTAAACTAGGCGAGAAATGGTGTCAGTTTCTTGACGATTACTATCTTCTTTGGAACCAACTAAACCGATACCTGTGCGATATTTTCGATAATCAATTTCGCCATCTTCAAACTGAGCTTTGAGGTAAAAATCGCCAAGGCTTCGTATCTGCTTGACCCACCAATCTGGTCTTTCAAAAAGATACTCATTTTCTGTTCTACCCAGAAAAACTATGTGTTTAGCTTCAAACTTATGTTCACCTGCTTCAGGATAAAAAATACCGTAGGCAAAAAGATAGCAATTTGGAACGAGCATTGAACTTATTTGGCTAGTACAATCAAAGAAAGGCTCATCTAAATTGCGTACTAGTTCAGCATAGGTCATTGATGTCAATGCTACTTTAAATTTCCTGCCATCTGAGGTTTTAAGTTCAAAAGTGCCAAAATCTCCTTTACCTGAATCAAAACCGATAACATACCCAGCAATCAAATCCGAAAACGAAAAGCCTATATTAGTCATTGAATTCACTCCGAATTGGAAATTCATTAACTGGAAACCATTTAGAAATCAAAACAACAACGCTACGCTCTTTAACACGATAGACGTTACCTGAAACTACAGTTTCTTCTCCTGGCTCTGCAATATCCATTGGAGAAGGAAGAGCAGTATCTACGACTCTGCACCATCTTCTTCCTTTAATAGAAGGAATTTCAAAGTCGAGATCCTCCCAATACATGTTGAGCATGATATGAATATCTGCTTCTCCTTCAAAGCCGCCAACAGTCAATGCGAGAACTCTAGCATGAGAGTCGTGCCAACCTGGTTCAAACAACTTACAACCATGCCAAGCAATGTCTGCCAACCCACGTTCGTTAACTTCACCAGTGAAAAAATAACTCCGACGTAAGGCAGAATGGCAGTAGGATTTGCGTAAATTAATCATCCCTTTGAAGAACCTGAAAATATCAGCATTCTTCTCAGCAAGATTCCAATCTAACCAACTAATTTCGTTATCTTGACAGTAAGCGTTATTGTTACCTTTTTGGGTACGTCTGACTTCATCACCAGCCACAAGCATGGGTACACCTAGAGAGAGCATGAGAATGGCTGCAAAATTCTTAATCTGTCGCCGACGTAATGCATCAATTTCTGGATTGTCAGTTTCTCCTTCAACCCCACAATTCCAACTCAAATTGTCATTGGCACCATCCCGATTGTTTTCACCATTGGCTTCATTGTGCTTGTGGTTGTACGAAACTAAATCATTAAGTGTGAACCCATCATGACAAGTAATAAAGTTGATGCTGTTAATGGGTAAATGTTTGCTTGATTGATATAAGTCAGCACTTCCAGCTAGCCGCCAAGCAACTGCTCCAACTATTCCAGGATCTCCTTTGACAAAGCGCCGGATATCATCTCGAAAACGTCCGTTCCATTCTGCCCAACGATATCCAGGGAAGTCGCCAATTTGATAAAGGCCACCGGCATCCCAAGCCTCGGCAATAATTTTGGTGTCAGCTAGTGTTTCTGATGTTTCAATGTGCCAAATCACTGGCGGATGGATCATTGGTACTCCGTCTTGGCTGCGAGATAGGATGGAGGCTTCATCAAAGCGGAAACCATCAACATGCATTTCTTTCACCCAAAATTCCAGGCAATCTACAATTAACTTTTCTACTATGGGATGGTTGCAATTGACGGTATTGCCACACCCGGAGTAGTCCATGTAGTACTGCTTATCCCAAGGCACTAGGTGATAAAAGATATCATTAAAAAGTCCTTTGAAACTGATGGTTGGGCCTTCATGGTTACCTTCGTCGGTGTGGTTAAAGACTACATCTAGAATGACTTCAATTCCTTCTTTGTGTAAAGCTTTGACCAAATCTCGAAACTCTCTGATATGATTTCCAACATCAGGAAAAGCACAATATGAAGCTTCCGGAGCAAAGTAACTGTGGGGGTTGTATCCCCAGTAGTCTTTTAGTTCCTTACCATTGACTTCTCGAAGAATGTTCTTTTCGTCAAAGTCAAATATTGGCAGGAGTTCAACGGCTGTAATTCCTAACTCTTTGAGGTAAGGGATTTTCTCTATGATCCCAGAAAAAGTGCCGGGGTGTTTGCAGCCGGAAGAGGATGATTTGGTAAATCCGCCAACATGTACCTCATAAATGATGGTGTCACTCATTGAGCGATTGAGCGGGCGATCGCCTTCCCAGTCATAATCAGATATATCAATAACTACACTACGCATAGATGTAGTCACGTTATCTTTTGTCCCTAAAGCATCGTTGCGCTGCCAAAGAGTGTTAGTGTTTCCTCTAGCATAAGGGTCAAGCAGTACCTTATTCTTATTAAAGCGATGTCCTGCTCGGTGTAAATCAGGATTACCGTTAACTCGATAAGCGTAGTGAGCGCCTGCTTTTAACCCTCTAACATAGATATGCCAAAAGTGGAAGGTTTTATTGATCTTTGGGTTTAACTGAATAACTTTTGTTGGCTGCGGAGCATCATCCCGATCAAACAATAAGAGTTCCACAGAGGTAGCATGTTCTGAAAAGAGGGAAAAGTTTACTCCATCTTTGTCTGGTACTGCACCGAAAGGATGTGAACATCCCGATTCTAAGTGGTAATCAGGTATTGCTAGTTCAACCTGATATCTATCTGTAGTTAAAGTCATTTTTCTTTCTGTCCTGACAGGATTTTACTGGTGAGTCATTTAGCATTCTTTTAGCCACTAACAAATTCTTTACGGGGTTTTATAAGGATATTCTTAGCAATTTATTAATGGCTAGGTTGATGTTAAATTACTCATGAGTTTCTCATTACAATATTGCCTTCAACAAGGGTTATTGTTTGTAGTATCTACTTTTCCATCTTTGTTTTGATTAGTTTTGAGTAATTGTTGAGTCAAGCTACCGCAAGAAAAATTGAAAATATCAATCTACCAATTACGGCAATTTAATTACCTATTAAGTAGTTTATAAGAATTAATATTAATGAGTATATAGTATAGTTACAAGGGTTTAAGTTTCGGAACATGTTTGTATTATTTTGATAATAAATAAGTAATAAAGACTATTATTTCTAATTATTTAATAGATGTCTATAGTGTTTTCTAATAAGCATGAAATACATCTCAAAACCTTACCCTCAACCCTCTGCGTGAGTTCGGAGATGGGAGATAAAGCACAGCTTTATCGGGGTGAAGTACAGCTTAACCTCACACGATAAATCGTGCCTCTACGTCAGGGTCTTAGGCTTACAGCAGATTTCAGTACAAAAATACCCCTCCCTAACCCAATATGGTTCAGTTAAGCATTTTTCTCTCCCCCTGCTTCCCCTGCCTGCCTCAACAGATTATTTTTTTAACTGATATCATGTCCGCTTGATTACTTACTAAACCCGAAGAACCCCACCCCGCCAAAGCTACGCTTCGTCTCCCCTCCCCGCAAGCGGGGAGGGGATTAAGGGGAGCCAGCGCGGTCTTGGGGGTTTCCCCCATGAGCGACTGGCGTGTGGGGTGCAATGACTGTGGGAATCATAACTAATTATGCGGACATGATATGAACTGTATTGCTCCCTAACCCTCCCCTTGGCAAGGAGAGGGTTAGGGAGGGGTGTACTTCATTTAGTTGCAAAGTGCTGTATCTGAATTGTATTGAGTTACAACGAAGTTTTATTCTGACAAAACCTGTTCTGCACATTGCTGGATTAATTTGGCGATTAAACCTGTCCAACCAGTTTGATGGCTAGCACCAATACCAGCGCCATTATCGCCATGAAAGTATTCATTGAACAGAATCAGATCGCGCCAATTTGGGTCAGTTTGAAATTTGTCTGTTCCACCATAAAAAGGTCGTTTACCAGAAGCATCTGTAAGAAAAATTTGGATTAGTCTTTGAGCTAATTCAATTGATACTTCCTTGAGCGTCATCATTTGACCTGAACCGATAGGACACTCAACTTTGAAATCGTCTCCAAAGTAGCGATAGAACTTTTGTAGTGATTCTAGGAGTAAATAATTAATGGGAAACCAAATTGGCCCACGCCAGTTGGAATTACCGCCAAACATCCCTGTACTAGACTCCGCAGGTTCATAATCGACTCGATACTCCCGACCATCTACCTTTAAAACGTAAGGATCGGATGCATGAACTTTAGACACAGAGCGAATACCATAAGTCCCGAAAAATTCTGTTGCATCTAACATCTTTTCTAGGATGCGACGGAGTTTATCTGGATAGGCAACCGCTAGCAGTCGGCGCTCACCGATACCTTCTTTCTGCATACAAGCAATATTTCGAGTCAGATCGGGGCGATTTTTCAGAAACCATTGCGTTCGCTCTCTAAAGCCTGGGAGCTGATCTAAGGTTTCTGATTCTAAAATGCTCACGGCACATAATGGAATTAACCCCACAAGCGATCGCACTTTCATCGGGAATTGATGACTATCTGGTAAATGTAGAGCATCGTAGTAAAAGCCATCAGTTTCATCCCATAGCGCTATTTCGGCATCACCAACACCGTTCATAGCATCAGCAATGTACAAGAAATGCTCGAAAAACTTGCTGGCGATATCTTCATAGGTAGAATTTTCTTTTGCTAATTCTAAAGCGATCGTTAGCATATTCAGAGAATACATCGCCATCCAACTTGTACCATCTGCTTGTTGCAGATATCCACCAGTTGGTAGTTGAACACTGCGATCAAAGACACCAATATTATCCATGCCTAGAAAGCCACCCTGAAAGATATTCTTGCCCTCAAAATCTTTCCGGTTAACCCACCAAGTAAAGTTTAGCAGTAATTTCTGGAAGACACTCTCCAGAAATTTTTTATCCGCACGACCATAGATTTTTTGCTCAATCTGATAAACCTGCCATGCTGCCCAAGCATGAACGGGCGGATTGACATCACCAAAAGCCCATTCATAGGCCGGTAGCTGGCCGTTAGGATGCATATACCACTCTCGTGTCAAGCGACTCAGTTGCAGCTTGGCAAAGTCAGGATCAATCATCGAGAGCGGAATTACATGAAAAGCTAAATCCCAAGCCGCAAACCAAGGATATTCCCATTTGTCGGGCATGGAAAGTACATCGTCGTTAAATACATGAAACCATTCATGGTTTCTGCCATTGAGCCGTGATGCTGGCGGCGTCGGCCCAGCCGGATCGCCTTTTAGCCATTGGTCGGCTACATAGTAGTAAAATTGTTTGCTCCATAACATTCCAGCAAATGCTTGCCGCTGCACATTCCGCCTGTCTTCTAACATCGGCAACGGACAAATTCGCTGATAAAACTCATCCGCCTCGCGCTGGCGCTCTTGCCAAACTGTATCAAATTCCGTCCCGAATGGTGCAATTAAATTTTGCGCGTCACTTAATCGCAATCGCACTGTCTTGGTTTCGCCTGCACCGATTTCTAATTGGTAACGAGCTGCAAATTTAGTACCGATCCGATTGGGATTAACCCCTGTTTTTTGCCCATTCACTACATAATTATTTATTCCATCTTTAACGTATGGTGAAGCATTGTTGACCCCAAATAATCTTTGATTATTAGTCTCATTTTCTGTAAATAATAGTTCTGGAGTTTCATTACAATACAGCCATCGGGTTTTTAAAGAGGGGTGATAAGCTTCGATGGTGCTGAGGTCAGAGTTAGATTGGCTAATTTTTAACCACGGCTTCTCTTGTTGATTACCAGTCCAAGACCAGGTGTTGCGAAACCAAAGCGTTGGTAATAAATGCAGCGTTTTTGCTTCTGATCCTCGGTTAATTGCAGTGATTTGAATCAAAATGTCGTCGGGTGAAGCCTTAGCGTATTCAACGAATACATCAAAATAGCGGTCTTGGTCAAATATACCTGTGTCAATTAATTCAAACTCCGAGTTTTGGCGACCTCTGCGCTGATTTTCTTCTATGAGCTGACTGTATGGGAAAGCTGCTTGGGGATATTTATAAAGATATTTCATATAGGAGTGAGTAGGGGTGTTATCCAGGTAGAAGTAGTATTCTTTAACATCTTCCCCGTGATTCCCCTGGTTCCCTGTCAGGCCGAAAAGCCTCTCTTTGAGAATTTCATCCTCACCATTCCAGAGAGCGATCGCAAAACATAGTCGCTGATGATTATCGGAAATTCCTGCAATCCCATCTTCTCCCCAGCGATAGGCACGGGAGCGGGCATGGTCGTGGGGAAAGAATTCCCAGGCGGTACCATCAGGGCTATAGTCTTCGCGCACTGTTCCCCACTGCCGTTCACTCAGGTAGGAACCCCATCGTTTCCAATAAGCGGTGCGATCGCGGTCTGCTGCTAATCTTGCTTCTTCTTGAGTCATAGGGATTTTGGATTTTGGATTAAAAATCTTTAGCACAAGGATGTTTTGAATGTCTTAAATAATACTGATTCTATGAATGCAAAACTTAAAACTCAAAATTCTCTGTGGTAGGTTCTGTTGCTATCCACGCGCGAAGAACTTCCGCCACCGTCCAGGCTTGAGCAATACAACCTCGTGGAGTGAGTGGCTCATCGCCATCAAAAATCTCACTGAGACTACCGACGCCGTGAGCGCCAAGATGATTAGCCATTGGTTCAAGTAGACTCCGAGCTTGTACTGGATCGTTGAAAACACGTAGGTGGGCTAAAACAAACGGCCCAATCAGCCAGCCCCAAACCGTTCCCTGGTGATAAACACTATCTCGCTGAAGTTGATCTCCACCGTAGTGACCTTGATATTGTAGGTGATTGGGGTCAAGACTGCGTATACCGTGGGAGGTGAGAAGCGATCGCCCACAAGATTCAACCACACCCCGTTGTTGAACTTTAGTTAGGGGGCTTTGTGGTAAGGATACAGCGAATATTTGGTTTGGTCGCAATGAATCGTCGTCTCCCTCAGGGCCGTCTAGAACGTCGTAGCAGTAACCAACTGCATCATTCCAAAAGCGCTGGAATCCTGTATTTGCACGCTCTTGCAGTTGCTCATATTCTTGGTGCGGCTTACCTAGCTTGCGTGCGAAGTTGGCCATAGTTCCCAGAGCATTACACCACAGGGCATTGACTTCTATGGGTTTGCCAATGCGTGGCGTAACTACCCAATCACCAATTTTGGCATCCATCCAGGTGAGTTGCACGCCTGTTTCACCTGCATAAAGTAGACCATCATTCTGGTCTAGGTGGATGTTGTAGCGCGTTCCTTGACAGTGCCAATCAATAATGTCTGCTAGTACAGGAAATAATTCACTTAGCAATTGGTCGTCTTTTGTCGCCGCATAGTAAGCGCGAATCGCTTCAAAATACCAAAGGGTTGCATCTACTGTATTATATTCTGGTGCTTCACCTGCATCTGGAAAGCGGTTAGGCAACATACCTTGGTCTACGTAGCGGGCAAAAGTACGCAAAATAGGGCGTGCAAGTTCTGGACGACCAACCGAGATTGTCAAACCAGGTAGGCTAATCATTGTATCGCGCCCCCAGTCACCAAACCAATGATAACCAGCAATGATTGTTTTACCATTTGGTTCATCTGGGACTGGGCGACTGACGATAAATTGGTCGGCAGCTAGAACTAACTGATGTATCCACTCTGGAGCTGCTTTAGCATTGATATAGTTTTCTTTCCAGAGTCCGAGTAGCTTTTGGTCATAAGAGCGACGTAAGTCTAAGGCTGCCTTGCCATTTAACTCTGGATGCATCTCGGTGCTGGCAATAAAGGTGAGTGATTCACCAGGCTGGAGGGTAGCGTCAAAGGTTGCTGCATACAGATGATCTTCGCGATCGCTCAGTCCGCGATCGCGTTCTCCGGCTAAGTCAAATTCATAGTACCACTCATGAGCGGGTGAAGCATGACCGCCATCGCTTAATAAATAAAACGGCGTTGCTTCCCCAAAAGCGGTAACACGGATGCCACGTTCAATAGCATCAATGTTCATCTGCCAGCCTTGTGCATGTGTGCTACCGTGATAATCTCGATAATTCACTAGTGCTTTCAGCTTTAGCACCAATGGTTGAGTAGCACGATGCAGGTAATATTGGACATAAGTGGTATTGCTGCCGGGTTGCATCCATATACGTTTTTCCAATAAAGCATCTGCACAAGCAAATCGCCACGTTGGGATTGTGCCTTCTAACTCGAAGGATTCAATGTGCCGATAGCCATCAGGATTGACAGCTTCACCAGTCCAACGGTTGGCTCCAAGGAAATAATTGCGTCCGTCATACAGAACCGTTTCATCTAACTTAGCTAGTAACAGAGTTCTCATCAGTGGCGGCTTTAGTGCTGCCACAAGTAATCCGTGATAGCGACGTGTAAGTATACCTGATACTGTGCCTGAAGCATAACCACCAATGCCATTAGTTACCAACCATTCTCGCCCTGCTGCCAAATCGAGAACACCACAAATTTCGCGTCCAAAGTTGATACTCATAAGTGATAGTACGTTCTGTACTCCAAATCACAAAAACTCTAGAACGGCAGAGCCAACATAAACTAAGCTGTTCTACATAAAGGTTGCATATTTAATCTCTTTACTCTGTGTTATCTGCGCCTCTGAGGTTAAATAAATTATTTTTAAACCGCAGAGGTACAGAGAGAGCAGAGAGAAAAAAACAAATTTTAGGAGTCACCTTGAAAGGCTAGTGTTCTAGCTTACCTATTGCTCATGATAGTTCCGGCTCAATCCTCCATCTACATAGAAGGTTGCGCCTGTGATGTAATCAGCATCGGCTGAGGCTAAAAAGCTAACTATAGGCGCGATATCTTCTGGCTTACCTAAGCGACCCAAGGGAATGTTTTTTAACAGTGCTGCTAATTTTTCGGGGTCATTTAACAGCTTACTATTGATTGGTGTCTCAATTGCTCCAGGAGCCACGTTGTTAATTGTAATTCCTAAAGGCCCAAGCTCAACTGCTAGGTTACGCATCATCATTTTTACACCACCCTTACTGGCACAGTAGCCGGTGAAGTGGGGAAATGCTATTTCCTCATGAGTGGAGCTAATATTGATGATTTTGCCAGTTCGCTTGGTTTCTATGAAGTGCTGCACTATCGCTTGAGTGGCGAAAAATGTACCTTTGAGGTTGAGATCGATGACTGCATCATAGTCGGCTTCGGTGATGTTCCAGAAATCAGCATTTCGACCATCAATACCAGCATTGTTCACAAGAATGTCTAACTTGCCAAAGTATTGAATACCCTGGTCTATAAGTTGACGAATATCGCTAATTACACTTAAATCAGCTTTAACAGTTAAACCTTTGCTACCAGCTGCTTCTACTTTCGACAGAGTTTCTTGAGCGCCTTCAGGATGAGAGCGGTAATCAATCACAACATCTGCACCTTGTTGAGCAAGATGTACAGCAATAGCTTGACCAATTCCTCCGCTACTACCTGTTACTAAAGCTACCTTACTTTCTAGTTTCTTCATTGACTTTCTCCTTCTAGAGTATTTTGATGTTTTCTAGGGTTTATAAATGACTTTCAACTAAAAGAATATTTGTCAGAATTCAAAAGTCAAAATAGTTCAAGAATCAAGAAAATATTTGCTGAATGAATATATTTTTTAGACTCTTTACAAATTTTGACTTTTGACTACTGAATTCTTCTATATCCCTCTTTTGTCAGTTGAAGGATAAAAAAATACCTACTTTTAGTGAACATCAGATATAGTGAGGAATTGTGCGATCGCAGTAGCTGCTTTGCACCATCGCATAATTTTGACTTATTTGTTACGAAAGTAGAAACGAATCAAGCTTATAGATTATTCTCTGTTGAAGGTAATAAAAGAGGGATATCTGCTACATTTTTTGCTAGTCAAGCCTTGACACCAATTGTTGTTTCTAGGTTAAATTTACCCATGCTTTGGTAGATGTGGTACTTTAACATTTTTAAAAATACAACGATAGTTGGGAACATGAAAAATTTTCCCTGTCAGGACTTCGCGTTCACCCATAGCTATCAGGTCAAAAACTTTTACGGCAACTAATGCTCCTAATGGGGATGCAATACAATAAAGCCATTGATTTTGCCAAGACCATGCTAATAAAGCAGGGCCAATGCTGCGTGCTGTATTTAAACTAGTACCAGAAATGGGCGCTCCCAGCCACACCATAGTTGCCACTAGAAGCCATACCATTAAAGGTGTCCAGCGCAATAAATGATGATGACTCAAGAAGATAAAGATAGACAGCACTAACAGAAATGTCATGAAAACTTCAGCTAGAAATACATACCACAACGGATAAACTATTCCAGGTGAAGTTATACAATAATTGACACTGACAAAATAATTTCTCCACAGAGCTAATGCTAAAGATGTGCCAAGAATAGCGCCAAAAAATTGACCAAAAATATATCCAATTAAGTCATGTTTATGCATTTTGCCTTGCAACCAAAATGCTAATGATAAACATGGGTTGAGGTGCGCCCCACTAAGTTTACCTAAAGGTGAAATACTAAATAATGCACCACTTCCAGCAAAGATCAGACCATTAATTAATAAACGA
The DNA here is from genome assembly GCF_034530915.1 of Nostoc sp. DedQUE09. Lineage (NCBI taxonomy): Bacteria > Bacillati > Cyanobacteriota > Cyanophyceae > Nostocales > Nostocaceae > Nostoc > Nostoc sp. DedQUE09. The sequence continues at coordinate 10,765 of NZ_JAVRCE010000063.1, read as the reverse complement.
GGACTTACTGCCGGGATGAGATGCTCCATAGGCAAACCTTTACCAAAATTGAAGGTGATGATACTGAATCCAATCAAGAGATTAAAAGCAGTTCCCACTAACTCTGCACCATATTCAGACCAGTTAAGGGTTTTCCAATTTTTGAAAGCATTCATGAGTTTATTTCTGCTTTTTAGACTAGAATAATATATCAATAACCAATTAAATGATTAGAAAACAGTGCAGAGGTTATTATCAACTTAATGCCAATCTGGTTTTTATGAAAAAGTTAGGTAACACAGAAGCATCCCAGTTTTTTGTAGTAGTCCGAAGTAACCACTATACTTGCTACACTCTAATGCTAATCTTGCCAAAGTACTTACCTTGATTCATGTAATCAAACGCTTCTTGGGCTTGCTCAAACTCAAAGACGCGATCGACGATAGGATGGAGTTTAGCGATGCTAATAGCACGGTTCATAGCTTCAAAAGATTCACGATGTCCGGGAGTCAAAATGCCACGTAATCGGATGCGGCCGAGGATAAATTGTAATGCATTAATTCCGGTATCTGAAACCGCTTGTGCTCCTACCATGAGAATCGTTCCACCTAAACGTACCACTTGCATTGACTTAGCTAAAGAAGCACCACCACTCATTTCAACTACGTAATCAACACCACGTCCTTGAGTTAACTGCAATACCTCCTGCTCCCAATCAGGGGTTTGTTTGTAGTTGATTACATCTGATGCGCCCAACTCCTTGACACGTGACAGTTTGGCGTCACTACTGGAGGTGATGATGACTCGTGCGCCTGCAAAATGGGCAAATTGCAAAGCAAAGAGTGAAACAGCAGATGTGCCTTGCAACAGAACTGTATCACCAGCTTGTAGACCCCCTTCTGTCAAGAGTGAGTGCCACGCGGTGAGAGCAGCAGAGGGTAGCGTAGCAGCTTCTTCGTCGGTGAGATGTTCTGGTACTTGCACTAGTGATTCTTCATCTAAAACAGCATATTCTGCCAACAAGCCCGGTAATATTGAACCGAGGGTAAACTTAGTCATCCACTCGCTTAGTTCTCCAGAAACCCATTTTTGGACAAAGTTTCCACAGACGCGATCGCCTAGTTTTACCCGTGTCACACCATCGCCCAAGGCTACGATTTCTCCCACTCCATCGCTTAGAGGAATTAATGGCAAACTTAAAGCGAACGGATATACACCTTTGGCAATCATCCGATCTCGGTCATTAATAGAAGTTGCCTTTACTTTAATTAGGACTTGTCTAAAACCGGGGCTTGGTTGTGGTAGTTCAGTCTGCTGAAATTGATTCACTCCAGCGACATTTTGAACTTCGTATGCTTTCATCTTCAACTTGCTCCTTTTTGTATGTCAGAAATTTTCTTCGTAGTTCAAAAAAATACATTCCAACCTGACAAACAGCTTGTTTAAGGCTGAATACTAACTGCTATAAGCTTCCACCAAAAACTTCCTTTATGCTGTTATTAGCCAAAAAGAAGCGTTCAACCCTGCTGGCAAACCCTTCTTTTTTGATGGAAGTTTATGACATATTGAACACGGCCTTAAATTTGGAAACTGGCAGTAACCATCGCAATGCTCAGACTGCTCCCTTCAAACATTGGTAGATGAGGATAAATATTTGGAGGTATACAATCCTTAATGATTGGACGTTTCTAAGTTAAGATCCGTTTGCAATGACTATGGGTTTAGTCTACAAGTTATGAAACATAGTTACAAGGGACAATTTTTTGGGACAAGGTTGTATTTTGTTGTGCTATTCCAGAAGTATAAAACTTTGGATATTTGATAAGCGATCGCGCCAGTGGTTCTAGTAGTTCGCCAAGTTCACTTGGCGGGGTAAAGGGTAAAGGGGAAGGTGGGGTCCCCTCTGGGGATAAGGGGCGGGGGGAAAGGGTTTAAATCCCTTACCCTTTTCCCTTTCCTCAGTCCTCACAAGCACATTTTTGGGTTGGCAGACTACTAGTGTGATTGTTCTATGGGTAGGCGAACCTGAAAACAAGTACATCCAGGTTGGGAGATGAAGCTGATGTCACCTTCATGGTGTACAACAACAATCCGGTAGGCGATATGGAGACCCAAACCTGTACCTTCTCCTACTCCCTTAGTGGTGAAAAATGGCTCGAAAATGCGTGAATGAATCTCAGGTGGAATTCCGGTTCCATTATCGGTAATCTCCACTAGCAAGTTGTCATTTTCCCTTGATGTGCGTATCGAAATCTGCCCATTTCCTTTGATGGCATTGATGGCATTGTCAATTAGGTTAGTCCATACTTGGTTGAGTTGACTGCCATAAGCATAAATGCTTGGCAAGCTTAGATCGTACTCGCGGGTTACAATCACGCTGCCTTTGAGCTTGTAACCGAGAATTGCCAGCGTACTTTGCAGCCCTTGATGCACATTCACTTCCTGTAGTGGAGCCTGATCCATATACGAGTAATCCTTAACCGCCTTGATTAGCTTGGAAATGCGTGTCGTGCTTTGCTCGATTTCGTTTAAAAGTTCAACTCCTGTTAGTGTTGCTTCAAGCCATTTCAGGACATCGCTTAACAAGTCGGCAGTTACATGTTCTACAAAAGTGTCTAGCCATTTAGTGTCTAGCCCAGCTTGTACTAAAGCTGGAGTAAGTTTCCATACATCATCTACACTGTGCATCTTTAGCCAGTCTGCAACCTCGTTTTCTAGGTCGTTCTGTATTAGTGAATCGATGTAAGGCGCTGGTGTAGTGCGCTTGATCGTGTCGCGCTGTAAATTAACAATATACGACATTTGCTCTTTAGTTATTGGCTGTTGACTGAGCTTGAGTGCGAATGATAACAACCTTTCAAGGGTTTCTTGTAATTGTTCGGCAGCTCGACAACTAGCAGCAGCAGGATTATTCATTTCATGGGCAAGACCAGCTGCCAAAGTGCCAAGTGCAACAAGTTTTTCACGTTGTTGTGAGGTTGACTCTAGGACTTGCATTCGTTGCCCCATGATGTTCAGAAGATTACGGGTAATCGAAGGAAGATTGGTGAGCATTTCCCAGAAAGCGTCTTTGTTCAATCGAAAAAGATGGCTTTCCTTCAAAGCACAAGCACTAGCAAGATAAGGCTGGTTTGTAAACAAAGGAACCTCACCAAAGGGGGTTCCGGGTTCGTAAGTAGCCAAATACATCTCATGACCGCCGAAATTTTTCGTGATCCGAAGCTTGCCTTCTAAAAGCACGTAAAAATAATCAGCACGCTCTCCTTCTTTTGGGAATTTCTTGCCTGGTTCTAGCCATAGGTCGCTACCGTGTTCTGCTAACCAGTGGAGATCGCGATCGTTTAACTGGGCGAAGAGGGACACCTGGCGTAAACTTTGTAAGTCTATCATGCTTTAATCTTGCTAAAATAGATAGATGGAACCGCCATTGCACCCTCACCCACCGCTACAACGACACTCCTTAAAGACATTAAAAGCGGATACAAATTTTGCCGAAGTGTGCACCTTTTTCCATATACTCAAATGCTTCAGGTGTCTCATCAAAGGAAAACACCCGATCGACTATCGGTCGTAACTGATGCTGTGCGATCGCCCGATTCATATCCTCGAACATATCACGATGACCGACGTGTATTCCCTGAACTCGCACGTTCTGCTGAACAATTGGGACGATATTGAAATCTGCCGCCATACCCGTGAGAACACCGATCAAGCTAATCTGACCGCCAAGACGAACTGCACGCAGGGACTTTGCTAAAGTTCCAGCACCGCCTACTTCCATGATGTGGTCTAGACCGATGCCTCCAGTAAGTTCCCGTGCTTTTTCATCCCAGTTCGGTGTCCGCTTGTAGTTAATCTCATCGGAAGCTCCCAACTGACGTACTCGCTCTAACTTTTCGTCGCTACTTGATGTCACAATTACACGTGCACCTGCAATTTTGGCAAACTGCAAGGCGAACATAGAGACGCCTCCTGTGCCTTGCAAGAGTACAGTTTCTCCTGCTTTCACGTCACCCTCTGTAATCAGGGCGTGCCAAGCTGTAACTCCTGCACAAGGTAGTGTAGCAGCTTCCTCATCTGACAGATGTTCAGGTACATGCACAACACCATCCTCATGCAGTACCGCATACTCCACTAGCATCCCATCTTGCGATCCGCCTAAGTCCGACTGAGCCTTTTCTGCTGTCAGTTTACCAGCAAGCCATTTCTGCATGAAGATGCTAGCCACCCGGTCTTTGACCTTCACACGCGTAACACCTTCTCCAACTGCAATCACTTCTCCAACGCCATCAGAGACAGGAATTAGAGGTAAGGGTTTAATAGGAGTGTATACGCCTTTCACAACCATGAGGTCACGGGCGTTGAGCGAAACTGCCCGCAACTTGATGAGCAATTGATTAGGGCCAGGAATTGGCTCAGGTCGCTCTGTAAGGATAAGAGAATCTATGCCAAACGTATCTTTAATTACATATGCCTTCATAAGTTATCTCCTTCAAGATGCTGTCAGTATTTTGTATTTTTAGGCTGTCTTGCTAGTAAGTGGTGAAACCGATGTTAACAGTAGACTTCTTGGCATTTGTCGGGAAAAGGGAAAGGGGGAAAGGGGAAAGGTTCTGTATTGTCCCCTTTCCCTTTAACCTTTACCCTTTTCCCACTCTTGCAAAAAGCACTTTTGCAAGAGGTCTAGTTAAGAATTGTCCAATCGCAAAAAATTGCCTCTAGGAAAAAGAAAAAATCTTAATCTTGTTTTCATTTACACAGATTAGAGAAGTTTTCCAAAATAGAGTCAATGAGTGCTATCAGCAAGATGCTGAATTTGGACTAATAATCATATTTGTAGTTCAACTACTCAAGAAAGAAAATTATTTATCCATACTTACTCAGCTAGTAACAGATTAATTTCAAGCTAAAATAAAAATTTTTTGTTTATTTTTCATGATTAATATTAAAATGTATCAAGCAAATTCACAAGGGTGGTTATTTTAGAACAAGGTTGTATTTTTTCGGTATAATTTAGTATTGCGTTGTAATAATATTTTTTAAAAATCCCAAATCAATACACACCTTATCGGAAAAAATGAGTGTTATAAACCTGCTTTATCAAACTGAAATTTACCATTTAATAATTAATAAAGTTCAAGAATTTACTAATGTGATTGTAGCCTTATACAAAGCTGAGGTTCGCCAAAACATAACCAGGTTTTAGGCTTAGAGAAGTTCAAATTTTGGGCGAACCTCGTTTGAATGGAGTCTTGTGATCCAAAGATTTCATATAATTTTAGAAATTAGCGATCGCCAATGCCTCGGCTCTCTGCTGCTCAACGACGGGCTAAGGTGAACGCGAATTCCTTCGTGATACCTGACTTTATAATTTGCTCATACAATTGTTCCATTGGTTCTAAAAATCGTGCACTGCTCAGTGGTCCTACATCCATCGGCTCAAACCCAACGTCCTCAATCAAAGAAGCGACTACGATCTTAGCTACTTTGTCGTCACCGCAGTAGAAAAGGACTGCTCGCTCCGAGCCAAACAGTCGTGATTCACTCTGGAATATGCTGGCTGCAATAATGTTGAAAGCTTTGACAACCTGAGCACCTTTTACGTGCTTGGCAACCTCTTCGCCACCAGAATTTGTCCATCCCACTAAAAGACCGCTAGAATCTGGCTTAATTGGGTTCGTGCTGTCGATCAGGATTTTCCCTTCAATTGTCCCGGCACAAGCAAGAGCGTCTTCGACTGCGAGCCAGGGTACAGCAAGAAGAATTACTTCGCCAAACTGTGCCGCTTCTGCCACACTACCTATGCTGGCATTTTCACCGGCAGACTTGGCTGCCTCTTGCAGTTTCTGCTGATCGCGCAAGCCACTAAACATAACTTTGTGACCTTTCTTAGCCCAGATATTACCTAGACTGCCTCCCACATTTCCTGAACCGATAATGCCAATATTCACGCATTTACCTCCAACTGACTAATTTTCTAACTTTTTTGGCAGCTTTTCTGAGGATAGACAAAGCTCTAAAGACCGATTATTGATGAATATTTTTCTCCTAATAAATATTTTTGTTTCTTTACATCCATTACGGGCGATCGCTCGTAAACAGCTTCTGTCACTTTCGGAAAACAATAATCTAAATCAGGCTCTGGAACTTTTCTTTCACAAAGGTTTGAGGCTTTATTTTCTAATATAAATTAAAATTTATAGCCAAAAAGTGAAAAGTAAAGCTGCGAAAAGCTTTTAGCGATTGGGTTTTCCCACTTTGATAAAAGAAGGAAACACTATAAGTTTAAGAATTGCCTTGCATTGTAACAAGGGTGGATATTTCATAAATAGTTTGTATTCTTTTGCTAATAGTCTCTTAATCTAAATTTTCCTAGTAGCCTTTGTCACTGGTAAGCTAATTACAACACAATGAGACGTATTGCAAGCAAATATATCTTCAATATATTTTATAGTTTTTTTACTACGGCGTGTAATCAATAGAATTTTAATATCGAAAAAATCCAAACTTGACCCTAAATATTTACCCTTGTAGCGGTGCTTTTTGCTCTCTAAACTTTAAAACATTCAGAGTAAAATTATGCGTCATTTTAGAAAAATTACTAAAGTGTTTTTACTAACTTAGATTGAATTATCAAGATTGTTTGTGATTTTTAATAACAAAAATACAAACCTTACTTAAGTCTAAGCATTTTTATCTTTGTTGATCCTTTTAAAAGAATATCAAACAAATTCCAAAAGCCAAAAATCCGCATTAAGACGCATAAATGCATCATTTTTGACTTGAAATGAGTATCTACTGGCATCATCAATTTCTCTGAAATAGCAACAATTTACTTAATAAGGAAACCATATTATGATTCATCGAATGATTTTTGTTCCTCCTAAGCCAGGAATAACCGAAGAAGAATTTCAACGTCACTGGAAGGAAAATCATGTACCTCTAGCAATAAAAATGCCTCACCTAAAGCCTTACCTTATCTCTTTTAAAATTCCCTTTTTACAAGATCAAGAAAATGATCTTTTTGGTGGTGGAGTAAGTGAAAGTTGGTTTGAAAATGAGAATGCAATGCTAGAGGCGATTCAGTCTAAAGAGTATATACAAGGAGCTAGACTCGATGAACCTAACTTTGTTGCATTTTGGCAAATCTTCGTTTTGGATACAGAAGATTATGTCTTAAAGGAAAAAGATGCGCTCAAACAAGAATCTAGCTTAGTCAAAATGTTCATTCTGTTAAAGCGCAAACCTGGTATGTCATTGGCTGATTTTCGCCAATACTGGCTGGAAACTCATAGTTCCTTTGTACTAAATCTACCTGGTATACGACGTTATGTTCAATGCCATGTACAAGATTATTTTTATGTAATTGGTGAATCAAGTTTTGACGGTGTTGAACAAATTTGGTTTGACGATACGGAGGCAATTGAAAAAATGATGAAGTCGCCGGAGTATCAAGATAAAGTTATGCCGGATATGGAAAACTTTGTTGAACCTAAATATATTTTTCGCTTTGTTACTAATGAGTACTGGGCTGCTAGAGAGCCAGCCACTAATATATCTTGACAAAAATTTAGGTATGTAAATTGGGGTAAAACACCTGTTTTTGGCTATATGAGTGGTGCGATCAAGGAGAGAGCAGTGAAATCACGTTTGCCTTTTAAGCAGATAATACTTTTAACCTTGCTTTTTGGTAATTTCAGTTGGATTGTAAGAGGTTTTCCCTCTGTTCTAGCAGCACCAAAAGTAAATAAATCATCAGCAAACGCTACGACTCTAATTCCAGAAAAACTAGATACTCAAGAGCTGACAACAACATCGGCAGCAAAATCTAAAATTGGTGATTATGATTTGAGTCTGGAGCGTTCAATTCAATCCAAACAGCAAGGAAATATTCATGCTTTAATGACTCAGATAACTGACGTCTCTGAACTATCTGATGTACAACCCAGTGACTGGGCATACACTGCCCTACAGTCTTTGATTGAACGCTACGGCGGAATCGCTGGATATTCCGATAACACCTTTAGAGGTAATCAGGCGCTAACACGCTATGAATTTGCTGCTAGTCTAAATACAGTGCTTGATCGTATTAAGGAATTTATTGCTGCTGGTACACCTGACAAAATTACAACAGAAGATTTAGAAACTCTGCGAAGACTGCAAGAGGAGTTTGCTGCTGAATTAACTACACTACGGGGTCGAGTTGATACTTTAGAAGCTCATACTGCTGAACTAGAGGCAAATGAGTTTTCCACAACAACTAAACTGAATGGTTTGGTTTCGTTTAATATTGTTGGAGCCACCACCAATGGTTCTGTGAAAAGAGAAACTGGGCGTCGTGTGGGTGGCATACCTGAGGTAGAACTAGTTAACAGTAAACCTAATATTACTTTCAGTTATCAAACAGTTCTGGGACTTAACACATCTTTTACTGGTAAAGACTCTCTAGTACTGCAACTTGCTGCTGGTAATTCTAGAACCCCTGTCACTACCGAGTACGGCTCTGGTGGAATTAGTACTTTAGGATTGCCTTTAGGAGATTTTCTTGCTGGTACCCAACTTGATACCTTAACAGTCTTTGATTTATACTACTCCTTTCCTATTACAGAATCATTTCAGGTAACAGTTGGTCCACGCATTAATTGGCTAACCCTCTTCGACATTAATAGATTTACCAACCCTTACGCAGGGGGAGCAGGAAGCTTCAACGCCGTAAATAGTCCTACACTTATTACTACTGTACGGGGTGCAGGTGCAGTCGTGTCATGGAAATTAAATGACCAATTTACATTATCTTCTGGATATTTAGCGGAGAGTAACGAATTTTTACCTACTAATGCTGCATCTGACCCAGCTAGAGGGTTGTTTGGGTCTAACCGCACTAACTCCTTAACAGCTATGTTGACTTACTCTCCTACCCGGAATGCCAACATCAGGTTTACCTATGTCAAGGGCAATCAAGGAACTAACCAAATAGGACAAATTTTTGAAAGACCTATTATAGGACTAGCTGATGATGGGCGTGGTGGTCCTCTCAGGGGAGGGAGTTCTAACGCCTTTAGTGTAAGTGCTGACTGGTTGTTAAATCAAAAATTTGGGGTCTTTGGACGTTATTCTTACTCTAGGATCGATTTAGAACCAGCAACTCCAGGTGTGTCTAATGGTAATGTAAATGCTCAATCCTATCAAATAGGACTTGCTTTCCCAGACCTGGGTAGTGAAGGAGCAATAGGCGTCCTTTCTTATACAGTTCCCTATTCTGTTACTGAAGGTCGAGAATACCTTGTTTCTACTGGTGGTGATGGTGGAAACCAATATGAGTTAGAAGCCACCTACTTCCTACCCCTCTCCAACAATATCGCAATTAACCCATCTGCTTATGTAATCTGGAACCCAAATAATTTTTCTGATAATCCGACTATCTACGTGGGTTACTTACGAATGCAATTTGTTTTTTAACCTATAACAAAACCCGACTTTTGGCTTCTAATAAGCGAAGCTTAAGTCGGGTTAGTTCATCTCCAATCACTCGTATATCTTTATATTTTTCTAAAAACCAAAATGCTCAATTTTTAAGTTTTCAGTGTAAGTAAAGCTTTCTAGCTGGCATTACCCAAGAGAATCTGTTTAAGGCTTCAAAATTAATTTGCCTTGAGTACTGCGACTTTCCAACAACTGATGCGCCTTTGTCGCCTGTTCAAGTGGAAATACGCCTCCTATATTCACTTTCAGTTGCCCTTGTTTGATATATTCAAACAGTGTGTTTAAAGATTCGGTGTACTGTAGGGGCTTTTCCAGAAACCAGTTAAGCCAAAAGCCAGTGACGGTCTGATTTTTATTGATCAAAACAGTGGGGTCGAAAACGGTACTACCGCTTGAGCGACCATAAACAATTAACTGTCCACCAGTAGCAAGACACTCTAAGCTTTTGTGAAAGACCTCGCCTCCGACCGCTTCGAGAATTACGTCAACACCTTTACCATCGGTTGCACGCAATACTTGCTCCTGCCAGTCTGGATCTCGATAATTCAAGAGTGAATCGGCCCCTAAAGACTTGGCTATTTCTAACTTTTCTAGTGAACCTGCTGTCGCAATTACATGCTTTGCACCTAAGAGTTTTGCTAACTGTACGGCTAAAGTTCCCACACCTCCAGCACCTGAGTGAACTAGTACGATCTGTTTTGAATTTATATGGGCTACCGTTTTTAGCATATGAAATGCTGTTAACCCCTGTAAAAGAATTGCAGATCCTAGATCAAAGTCAATGTCCTTTGGCAGAAACTTTGTTAGATAGTGAGGTGCAACCACGTATTCGGCGTAGCCACCATTCTGTACTAAAGCAACTACTCGCTGCCCTAGCAAAGAGGATGAAACCTCTGCTCCCAGTTTCTCAATTGTGCCCGCCACTTCAAAACCGGGTGTAAACGGTAGTTGAGGAGTATAAACGTAGATGTTGCGACGCTGTAAAATGTCAGCGAAGTTAATTCCCGTGGCTTCGACTCGGATTAAAACTTCCCCTGGTTTTAGCTCTGGAACAGGGAGATTTTCCAAGCGCAGAACATCTGCGTCACCGTACTCATGAAACTGAATCGCTTTCATTTGATTAACTTCTCTCTTCTATTATTTGCAGATGAGTGTGAAGAAACTCTTTGGCAAAGTACTGTATAGCTACCACTGTTTGCTAATGGACTACTTTGATGCTTTGGCGATCGCATCCGCATCCAAGTTACCTAATATCAATTTACATTGAAGCTGCATAGAAAAGAGCTTCAAGAATAAAGTCATA
>NZ_JAVRCE010000062.1:0-48071 GCF_034530915.1 Nostoc sp. DedQUE09 | reverse complement strand
AGTGCTGAGTGCTGAGTGCTGAGTGCTGAGTGCTGAGTGCTGAGTGCTGAGTGAGGAGTGAGGAGTGAGGAGTGAGGAGTTAAAAAACTCTAAACTCCCAATGACAAATGACAAATGACAAATGACACATGACAAATGACCAATGACAAATGACACATGACTAGCTAATAATTCCTAACACAAACTCGCCTTCATTCACGGCTTGATTGGTTGCGACATCATAAACCAATCCATTATGTTGAGCGCAGACATCAATTACAGTAGGTAGTTGACCTTCTTTGTTAAAACTGAGAATCTGATAGAGTTTTTCACCAGCTTTGACTGTGCTACCTAATTCGATTCTGGATTGAATCATACCACCTGCGATCGCATAATATTTTTTCCGGTTGCTGTTAGATTTAAAAGTCATCTCATGGGTTTTTGTGTCATCCGAAAAATTAGGAATTTGCAGTACACCCTTTTGCACTAAATAGTTTTTCACACCTCTTACGCCTTTAGCAACTGAATCAGGGTTTATTTGCATTCCTGTTCCTAATTCCAGTGTCCAAGCTTCTACATCAAACTTGATTTCCCTACCCAATTCTTTAAAACAAGCTTCTAATGCTAACCAAGGTTTGATAAAAGCTTCATCAAAAGCATCACCATCATATTTATCAAGCAAGATTCCGAAATCAAACCCGAAATATTTTGCACTCTCTTCTCGATTTCGGAAGTAGTAAAGGTAGTCTAAAGCTTGATTTGTAGAAGTATGTAAGTCAATTAAGTAATCTGCATCTAAACTGAGATTTTGTAGCTTGTAGGCAAAAAGCTCAGTGTAAGGAACACCACTAGAAGAATTAAGTTTTTCTAAAGTTTTTGCGAATTGTTGCTTAATTATAGTTAGATAATTTTGTCGAATGACCTTTAGAACACTATGAAGTTGAGATTTAGTAAAAGCTACTAAATCATCAGCTTCTTTCTCGTAATCCCAAAAGATGCGATTCCAGTCTTTGGCTTCATAAATGCAATATCGTCCAGGGGAGAAATGATGAGCGCGTTCATTTGTACCCATTGGATTACAAACGGGAACTAACCAAATTTCTCCAGTTAAATCTGTATTATTTATTGTTAATAAAAACTCAATTAGCTGGTGAATTACGGCATTACCAGCAATTTCTGCACCGTGCAGATTAGATTGAATGTAAGCCTTTTTACCAGGTTGAGCGCCGATGAATTTGTATATTTGTAAGTAGAGGCGATCGCCCGAAGCCATTTGACGTAATACAATGCTTTCAATAACTGGAAGCATAAAATAACTCAGTGATAATTTGAGTAAATTATCGCTGTATCTGTACTGAATTAAAAGCCTAGCCCAATAGAATTAGCTGATTTCATTTGCGTAATCAGCTAACCTCTACGTAAATTTTAGGTTAAGGTAGTATTACATTAACTATTATTTTCTATATCAATGCTTTAGTCCCTATGCTTCAGCAGTTAGGTGAAAGCCGTTTCAAACCATTTTGCGCGAGGCGATGGGTGAAGAGTTCGCCAGATAGGTGTGCCCAGGCAATTTGAACAGCGCGGGATGGGCTAGAAACAGAGTCGTAGGGTGCAGTGCAAGATATATTGCCAACGTCAAATCACTCATAAGTTTTATTTAAGCATTGCTTGCGATCGCGCAAAGCGCACTACCCTCAAGAGCGATCGCATAAGCTTTTGTCAAAAAGTCGTAATGTTAAGGCTTAATGTCGTAACCTTAAGCCTTAATCTTATAATACTGGTGATTAATGTCGTAACCTTAAGCCTTAATCTTATAATACTGGTGATTAATGTTGTAATGTTAAGGCTTAATGTCGTAACGTTAAGCCTTAAGGTTGTAGCATTAAGCCTTAATCTCGTAACCTTAAGCCTTAATGTTGTAATGTTGGTGACGACAAGACATTAACTTATAACTGCGATCGTTGATTCAAGAACTTGTAAATTCTCTCTAGGTAATTTTTTAGGAGATATCGATTCTGGTAAATAGAATGTACTAGCGCGACAGGCTTAAAATGTTGGGTTTCAAAAACTCATGAACATTACTCAACTCAATAAATTAAGCTTACCGCGCTACTACGCATCTGTTTTATTTTTTCTGGAATTGGTATTAATCACAACAAGGTAGTTATTTACAAGTGCGATATCTACTGCGGGTGGTTTCTGAGTTTTATGCAAATATACTGAGCCAGATAGCCTGGCAGAGTAAGAGTAAAAATAATATTGTACAGACGCGATTAATTCCGTATACCCTCACGTTCCCGGTAAATTTAGCAACCGCTCATCCAAATGACTACGGTCTGCCAAAACCTTTAACAGCGGCCCATGTGAGCTAAATTCCACAACACTGACCGAAGCCACAGGACATCCCAAACGAAAACGGAAGCGTCCCACGTCAACCCCCAGAAAACTACACAGAAGAATTCTGATGGTTGCCTTGTGAGAAACGACTAAAACATTTCCACTACTGTAATTTTGCTTGATTTCTTCAATTACCTGCAAGGCGCGAGAAGCAATTGTAACCGCCATTTCTCCGCCATTTGGAGCATTCCAAGCAGGATCTGCTGACCAGCGAATATAATCATCGTGATATTCACGGCTAATTATTTCTGGGGTTTTTCCTTCCCACAAGCCATAGTTGATTTCCTTCAAACCATCCCTAAATTGTGGTTCTATCCCTATTGCTTCATACAAAGGTTTTGCTGTCAATACAGTTCGCCGCATAGGACTACAAAATATTGCTGTCCAATTTTTAGAAGTATATGCGTCAGCAAAAGCCTTTGCCATATCCAACCCTTCTGGGGTAAGTTCTGAGTCTATGGAACCGCAAAAGGAATTATTGCGGCTGCATTCTGTCTGTCCGTGACGGAGGAAATAAAGAGTTAGGTTCACCGTATATTCTCATCGATTGTGAATTAGAAAAAATGAATCAGAATTTTCAGCAATGAAATTATACTCCATAGATTTGTGGCAAAAATTACTTTGAAGCAAGTTGGGGTATCTGAGTGCAAAGTTCTAACTTTATAATAAATAGGATTTAGTTAAGGGTGATTGGTTTTTCAAGACACGATAAATCATGTCTCTAAATCAGGCTTTTGTTGCTCTATCTGAACTGTATTGCTTTATAGCTTTTTAATAATTATAAACATCAATATAGAGACGTAATTAATTACGTCTCTATAAAAGTTTTGTAAATCAAGCTAGTCCTTTATCTTTCAACGCTTGCTAAGAAAAGAATAAAGGTACATAGCATTGAATCTTTAACATTTCGTAATTTGTTCTTGCAAAAATAGGAATTTACCCCATTTTTATCCCTGAGTTTCTGCAAAAAAACCATGAATTGTTAGTCAATGTTTTTCTTTACATTATCTTTCACGTCTTCAATGCCTTGGCGTACTTCGCTTTCAGCTTGCTTTGCTTTACCTTTTGCTTTATCTTCTGGATCTCCAGTGGCGTTTCCTAATGCTTCTTGGGCTTTACCTTCAACATTTTTAGCAGCAGCCTTTGCGCGATCTTCTATGCTCATTTGGATACTCCTGATTAAATTAAAAAGTCATTTCAAAGCTAGCAACTAACTTCGAAACTCTTTGTTATTACCTTTACACAGTAACTTAAAGTTTTTGCTAAAGCCTTCTACCACAAGGCATATTCAATAATTCGCAATTCGTAATTCGTAATTCGTAATTAAGAAAGTTACTTTTAGTAGGCGTTCTGGCTGTTATTGGAATATAAAATAAAGCGAAAATAGTTTAGTTACCTATGCTAAAAGACATAGAAGAAATGTTAAAGATAGTAATTTTTACTTTTTAAATAAAAAAACCCAGTTTCGTATAGAAAATGGGTTAATAAAGTTATGGGGATGTTTTTTTCTTTAATCTAGAAAACCCATCAGGTTTTCAGAATTGTCAATCTCATTTGATGCTATCGGACGATTACCGAATGTCGAATAGCTTTCATCAATTACCAATGAACTTGAGGCAATTGGACGAATACCAGAGAGATTCATACTTTCAACAATTTGGAATTTATTCGCACCAATTGGGCGAATACCCATTGCGTTATAGGTTTCAACTACTTCCAAACTACTGGTGCTAACAGGACGCACCCCAGAAATTGAAAGGTGTTCAGCAACTTCTAAGTCGCTAGCACCTATGGGACGAATTCCAGAAATAGCAAGTGTTCCAGAAGCTCCTACTGGCAGTTCATTAACTTCCTCGACTTTATCTGCATTCAAGCTCTGGTCTTGTTGATTTTCAACTTCCTCTGTAGACTTGGCATACTTCTGCCGAGAACTGGTTGCTTTGCCAGCGTTGCTAATAGCCATAAACGAACACCTCTAGTTTGTTAACTGAATTTTACAATAATTAAGGAAAGATGAAATTTTTTCCCATATACCCTAGAGTTTAACCTTAAAAAACCCCATATAGATATAAGAATCTTTAAAACCAATACATAAGTAGATGTAAATTAATAATTTTTGTAAATAATCATTACTATTTATTTGCTTTAAGAAGCCAGCTACAATGGATACAGGGCGGAATCGTCACCATCAGATAGGGTATTTACAGCAAAACTGTATGACAGAATTTTGTCTTCAAGCTCCCTTTAGTCCCACAGGCGATCAACCACAAGCGATCGCTAAACTTTCTGCTAGTATTCAATCAGGCAATCGTTATCAAACTTTACTAGGAGCCACTGGAACTGGTAAGACATTTTCGGTAGCAGCAGTTATTGAGAAAATTGGCAAGCCTACCTTAGTTTTGGCGCATAACAAAACCCTGGCAGCACAGCTTTGTAACGAGTTGCGGGATTTCTTCCCCAACAACGCAGTTGAGTACTTTGTTAGCTACTACGATTATTATCAGCCAGAAGCGTATATTCCCGTTACCGATACTTATATTGAAAAAACGGCGGCAATTAATGATGAAATAGATATGTTGCGGCATTCAGCGACGCGATCGCTTTTTGAACGCCGTGATGTCATCGTCGTTGCTTCCATCAGCTGTATCTATGGTTTAGGAATGCCAGCAGAATATCTGAAAGCTGCCATCCCCCTTCAGATAGGTATGGAAGTAAATCAACGCCAAATTTTACGGGATTTGGCAAATGTTCAATATAGCCGCAACGACATCGAAATGGGTCGGGGGAAATTTCGCGTTCGTGGAGATGTCTTAGAAATTGGCCCAGCTTATGAAGACCGAATTATTCGTGTCGAATTCTTTGGTGATGAAATTGACGCGATTCGCTATATTGACCCAGTGACAGGTGAAATTCTCAAGAGTTTGGAAGCGGTAAATGTTTACCCAGCACGCCACTTCGTCACCCCAGAAGAACGGTTAGAAGTAGCTTGTAATGATATTGCAGCAGAATTAAAACAGCAAAAACTAGACTTAGAACAAGCTGGAAAATTATTAGAAGCGCAACGCATAGATCAGCGTACACGCTATGACCTAGAAATGCTGCGCGAAGTGGGTTACTGCAACGGCGTTGAGAATTATTCCCGTCACTTAGCAGGAAGACAAGCTGGAGAAGCACCAGAATGTTTAATTGATTATTTTCCCAAAGATTGGCTATTAATTATCGACGAATCTCACGTTACTGTACCCCAAATTCGCGGTATGTATAACGGCGATCAAGCTAGAAAAAAAGTTTTAATTGAACATGGATTTCGGCTTCCTAGCGCTGCCGATAACCGTCCTTTGAAAGCAGAAGAATTCTGGGAAAAGGTGAATCAGTGTATTTTTGTTTCAGCAACTCCCGGAAATTGGGAAATAGAAGTTTCTGAAGATCATGTAGTTGAGCAAGTGATTCGACCAACTGGGGTGGTTGATCCAGAAATTTCTGTGCGTCCCACAGAAGGACAAATTGATGATTTATTAGGCGAAATTAAAGATAGAGCCGACCGCCATGAACGAGTGTTAATTACCACATTAACTAAGCGAATGGCGGAAGATTTAACCGAATATTTGCAAGACCATGGTATCAGGGTACGGTATTTACATTCTGAGATTACTTCTATTGAGCGCATTGAGATTTTGCAGAACTTGCGCGAGGGTAAATTTGATGTATTAGTTGGTGTGAATTTGCTGCGGGAAGGTTTAGATTTACCCGAAGTTTCCTTAGTAGCGATTATGGATGCAGATAAAGAAGGTTTCTTACGAACCGAGCGTTCCTTAATTCAAACTATTGGTAGAGCCGCGCGTCACATCCAAGGACAAGCGATTTTATATGCCGATAATCTGACAGGTAGTATGATTAAAGCTATTGATGAAACAGACAGGCGTCGCGGTATTCAAACGGCACATAATCGACTGCATGGGATTACACCACAACCAATTGTGAAAAAATCAAGTAATGCGATTTTGGCTTTTTTAGATGTATCTCGGCGGTTAAATGCAACTGACTTGAAAGTTGTAGATGAACATCTAGATGAACTGCCATTAGAACAGATTCCCCAGTTGATTACACTGTTAGAAGCGCAAATGAAAGAAGCTGCCAAGAAATTAGAATTTGAAGAAGCGGCAAAATTGCGCGATCGCATTAAACATCTGCGGGATAAAATGCTAGGACGTTAACTTGAATTTTATACTCACCAATTATTCAAATAGGTGATTACAGTCTCAAATATGATCGAGAAGTAAAAGCGATGGCTTCGCCAACGCCAAGGGCGAACGCTTATGCTAAATCAGGCATTATTGAGTACTGGATTTTAGATGTCAATGGACGCAAGTTGTATATGTATCGTCTCCCTAGTCCAGATGGATACCACAGTTAGAGCATACTTGCAGAAGATGTGACAATTTCACCTTTAGCTTTCCGTGATTGTGCGATCGCAATTCGATTCGGGAATTGTTGCAAAAAATTTAAATAATGTGGAAGTAATTGTTTTTCAGAAATCAGAAAATTCTGGCTCAAGAATGTTCCACAACTTTAACTGGGCTGATATATCAAATCCTCTGGCTTTGGCTATAGGTTTAAACCAACATGAACTATAGTAAGAAGAAGCAAGCTAACAACCCGATTTGAGCTGACTGGCAAGCAGTTTGGAACCGAAGACACGGAAAAATAAAATCCCTTCCAGAAATTCCCCTAAAATTACAAGTAGGAGAACCTCTCAGGAGAAATCATGGCTATTGATGCAGAAATTTTACAAACACTAGATCAAATGCCAGAGCCACTTAAACAAGAACTCTTGCATTATGCTAAATATTTAGTTGAGAATTATTCAAAGGCTGTTTATCAGGAAAGTTTACAACAAAAAAAGCGTCGATCTGGCATCTTAAAAGGAACTTTTGTTTTACCTTTACCTGATGACTTTGATGAACCTCTCGAAGTTTTTAAGGAATATATGGAATGAGTGCTTTCCTTTTAGATACTCATGCTTTTATCTGGCTAACTGAAAATGACTTAAGCCTTCCAGATAATCTGAGGATGATGATCAATACCGCAGATATCGTTTATCTCAGCATTGCTAGTCTTTGGGAAATTGCCATCAAGTTGAACCTTGGCAAATTATCGCTTCAACGGAGTTATGAAACAATAGGTTCTGCGATCAACGCTTCAGATATCCTCATAATTCCGATATCTTTTGCCGATACAGTTCAAGTTGGGAATCTCCCGCTACATCATGGCGATCCATTTGACCGAATGTTGATTGCACAGGCTATCAATCACTCCTTAATTATTATTAGCAGGGATAAAAAACTCGATGCTTATTCTGTTCAGAGGATGTGGGAATAGTCATACTAAAAGAGAACGCCCTTTTTTCGCTATCCTAAATCAAGTGAATCATTAAGAGTCGCGCCAATGGTTGCTTTACCCGACAACATTTTGATGAGTGCAGAGGAATATCTGCTTTGGGAACCCACCCAAGAAGAACGCTACGAGTATTGGGATGGCGAAGTCGTAATGATGAGTGGTGCTACACGCAACCATAATCGGATTTCTCTGAATTTCTCGAAGCTTCTAGATGATGCCCTAGCTGATCGCTCTTGTGAAGTCTACATTGTAGATGTAAAGGTGCAGGTAGAACCTGGGCAAAAATATTTTTATCCAGATGTGGTAGTGACTTGCGATGAGCGAGATACCGATCCACAATTGGTACAATTTCCCTGCTTAATTATCGAAGTGCTATCACCTTCAACAGAAGCAGCCGATAGGGGGAAAAAGTTTGCCAAATATCGCCAATCTCCAACCTTGCAAGAATATGTCTTAGTACAAGTAGCTCAACCGGGTGTAGAAGTGTTTCGGCGCAACGAACAGGGTAAATGGGTACTGTCGGAGTATAATTTGGATGAGAGATTGCGACTGGAATCGGTGGATGTGGAAATTGCGATCGCCCATTTGTACAGACAAGTACAGTTTGAAACCGCAGCCACCGAAAATTGACATGATAGATAGTCAATCTTTGAATTTCATGCGATCTCACAGATGCTTCGCATACAATGGTGAAAATTCTGAAGAAGTTGTAAATAGTCACACTTCCTGAAAGGCTAATTTTGGATTAAACCAGTTGTCTTATGCAAAGTGTTCCATATCAATACCGACTGCTGATTTTGTTTTTGCTGATGGGTTTGGTTGTAGCGGTAGACTACTGGCGTAATCCAACAAAACCGACAAAACTTCAGGAATACTCGTTTTTGGTGGTGTCCGGTTTAATTGGTGCTGGGTTTGGTATCGTTAACGATCAGATTACCTGTACTGTCTCACCTGCTTACTTTTATTACTTCAAAAATATTCCTTATGGTTATAGTTTTCGCTGGGAAGTCAGTGAAGTTGGATTTCAGGCGGGCTTTTTTGCTGGTTTTTTAAGCTACGGCATATTTTTATTGGTTAATCAGAGACGAAAGTTACCTTTGTCTTATCGGCAATTACTTAAAATGGCACGATATCCGATTACTTGGGCAATTGTAGTTTCTCAAATCGCAGGATTCATATTTTATTATTTTCAATTTCCCTTCTTTGCCGATCAGATTACGCCAGTCGTTCAGCCAGCAGAAGTTTCCAGGTTTATGTTGGTTTGGGGAATCCATATTGGACTTTACATCGGTGCAGTGTTAGGAATTGTGCATGGCATAGTAAATATTCGTCGAAGAGTACCGTATCTGTCATTATAAGCACTATCTCCACCCTCGTAATTTTTTATGTACCTGCGCTAAATACCACATATAATCATCAATTTTGTAATTATCAGCAGCTTTCACTATATACTCCTGAGCTAAATCAAGATTATTTTGAGCTTCGTAATATAATCCCAAGTAAAGATGACTGTAAAAATTTCCCTTTATCCCTTCTGATTGACCAACAATTAAAACATCATCTGGCGAACAATTTTCTGCATACAAATCATATACGCGCTGCATAATACGTCGAGGGTCATTTTTTATAGTTAGTAAAGAATTACGCGCCTCTTCAACACCTAACGAACGAGCTACGCAGAGATATCGCCATACTGTTTCTTCTAAATCTTGAGCATTCACCGTCAAATCTATTTCAAATTGTTCAGCGCCCTCAGCAAATCTTTCTGCATAATAATACGATAATCCCCGTTGCCAGAGATAAGGTTTAATACGGACATCCAATTGCTCTGCGATATCAAAATCTTGAATAGATTCATCAATTTTAGCCAGTTGAAAGTTAACCATGCCTCGGCGAATGTAAGCATTGGGATTTTTCGGCTGATTGCGAATGGTTTCATTCCAGCCCTGGAGTTGATTTTCCAGAGAATTTGAAAAAAACATGAGTTTGCCTAGCTATGCATTAAATAGAATATTTTCAGGCTTGGGGAGAACTCGTCAACCCCTAAAATGAATCAAGTTTTGGCATACTAAATTCTTGGCGTAATATTTTCACTTTTGCATAACCAGCGTGATTGCGTTTCTTTAGCAGCAAGAGGCCATTATTCTCCACAGTCAATATCTAATAAATAGTTTGCAGCATTGGGCAGGAAATTCTTTGCTGAAGCGTAAGTCCTACTATGAATCTCAAATCTCCAAGTGAGATCCATCCACGAGGTAGAAGAAACTACTTGGATTATTCAGTATTGTGTAACTGCTGTCTTAAAATCAGGAAAAAACGTTCATGGTTCCCATTAGAGATAATAATCCTACAAAAATTACGCCTTATGTGACTTATGGACTGATTGCTGCTAATGTCCTTGCCTTTCTTTATGAGGCAAATCTTCCCCCCCAAGCATTAAATGGGTTTCTACACCTTGCGGCTGTAGTTCCACGAGAACTGACTTTAAGCTTTGCTGGTATCTCTGTACATCAACCAGTACCAGAGTGGGCAACTTTGATTACTTCGCAATTTTTGCACGGCGGTTTCTTGCACTTAGCCGGCAACATGTTGTTTCTCTGGATTTTTGGTAATAATGTTGAAGATAAATTAGGTCATGCCAAATATTTACTGTTTTATTTATCTTGCGGTGTTTTGGCATCCTTAACACAGTGGTTCTTCGCTCAAGATTCTAGCATTCCTTCTTTGGGTGCAAGTGGTGCGATCGCAGGTGTTATGGGTGCATACATTCTCCGCTTTCCCAACGCCGAAGTTCTTGGTGTAGTACCTTTAGGGTTTTTCTTCCCAACTTTCCGTGTCCCCGCATATTTCTTTTTAGGATTCTGGTTTCTCGAACAAGCTTTCTACGGACTTACTAGTCTTGAAGCACGTACCAACATCGGTATGGAAAGCGGCGGTATTGCCTACTGGGCCCATGCAGGCGGGTTTATCTTCGGGGCAATTCTCGGACCACTGTTGGGTTTGTTTAGCGATAAATCTCAAGAAGAATCTTGGTATCAATAATTTTTCGTAGTATCTTTGTTACCCTCAATTATACTGATTAATTTAATAGGTGAAATTGTTTAACCTTCGCAACTGCCATGCCTGACAAGCTATATTGCAGTTAGTCAATAATTTAGGAAAAACACCTGTGTTTCCCCTCTACGATGAAAATCCGACGCGAATCACCCCGTATTTCACCTATGGGTTAATTGGCATGAATGTTTTAGTTTTTATTCACGAGGTGAGCCTGCCGAATGCACAATTAAGTCAATTTTTCAGTGAGTATGCAGTAGTGCCTCAAGAGTTAACCACGAATTTAAATGGAGAGTGGATAACGTTATTTACGTCACAATTTTTACACGGTGGTTGGTGGCACTTAATCTCAAATATGGTGTTTCTCTGGGTTTTTGGCAACAATATTGAAGATCGATTAGGTCATGCCAAATATCTGATTTTTTATTTAGCGTGTGGTGCTTTAGCTGCCTTGTGCCAATGGTTTATTGGAATGAATTCTGAGATTCCTTCTTTGGGTGCAAGTGGTGCAATTTCTGGGATTTTGGGTGCGTACATTATCCGCTTTCCCCACGCTCAAGTCATGACTTTAATATTTTTGGGGTTTTTCATCACCACAATCAGAGTTCCAGCACTAATCATAATTGGAATTTTTGTTGTGCAAAATGTGATATCCGGTCTTGCTACTCTCCAAACAGCCGCTAATATGACCGTGCAAACTGGTGGAGTTGCATATTGGGCGCACATCGGTGGTTTTGTATTTGGGGTAATTCTTGCTCCCTTATTTGGCTTGTTTCGGCGCGACTAAATACAGCATTTCCTGAAACTCTTAGCAAAAAAAATTGCTACCTTTCAATGTTCTGCAAGACCCTTCTCTTTCAGAGACGCTAAAGCAAACGCTAACGCGATACTCAAGTTAAAATTTCCACATTTGAAACTATTAGTTTTTGTTGGCACTCGCTGAAACTTCTTCTGACTGTTCTACTTCAGATATAAATGTTGATGATTTTGCAACTTCTTCACGTGCAGAAACAATGATATCAGCACCATTGATAATTGCTCCCAATAACCCCAGTTCAGATTCAACCAATTGATCGATAGCTTCACCTAGCATGTTCTCTTGTGTATAGTTTGGTCGTGCCACTAGTACGATTCCATCGCTGTAGGGTTGAATTAACAAAGGATCATTGGATATGCTGAGGGGACTAGTATCTAAGATGACTAAATCAAAACGTTCGCGGACATCTTCTATCAGCCGCCGCATTTCGCTGGATTCAAGAATAGCAGCGGATTGCCGCACTGGGCCAGGACTGGGAAGAATGTATAAATTTTCCACATCAGGAACTAAACGAATACATTCACTCAAATTAGCGTAATAACGTAGGGGTTCAATAGTGGCTTCTGGGTCAGGAATTACTTTCAAGGATGCACAACGGGAAGGCGATCGCAAATCTGTTTCGATAATCAAGGTTCTTTTACCAGCACGTGCGGAGGCAACACCCAAATTATAAGCACTTGCTGTTTTACCCTCTAGGCTACTGGTGCTAGTAATCAATACTACCTTTAAGGCTTTACCACCAATCCGGCGCATATTACTACGGAATTTTTCATAAAATTCTAAATAAGGGGAATCTTGGGAAAATACTACCGGTACAGCATCTGGCTCCAAATCATCAACTGGCATTAAAGGCAATTCTCCCAACAGTGCCACTTCTCGTTGCTTGAGGCTCTCGCGGATATCCTCCCTGGTTTTGAAAGTCCCTTCCAGCGCTCCTAATAAAAATATCACCCCGCCACCAATCAATACACCTAAGAAACCACCCACAGCAAGGGTAATAGGCACACTCTTCGGCGGTTTAGGATCGACAGTGACTGCGGGGCGTCTGGCAATACTGAGGCTGCTAGTAGTTTCTGCCTCTGCGGTTTTAGCATCGGTTAGCTTCACCTGCATTTGATCGTAGATGGCTTTTTTGAGTCCAACCTCTTGTTCTAAACGCGATCGCTCTAATTGCTTATTGGGTATTAGAGCATACTCTCGCCGGAGTCGCGCTTCTTGTTGGACTTCTTGAGTTAGTTGTTGTTGCAGTGTCTCCCTTTGGGTTTGTAAAGACACCATTTGGTTAGCCAATTGCTGGCGTGTTGGATCTAAGCTGCTTTGAGTGCGAATACCTGCAACGCTACCCTGAAGCGGAGCCGCCGTTCCACCACCACCTAAAACCTCAGCCGCACGTTGTTGTAGTAATTCCTCAGCAGCTTGTTTCTGACGCACTAACTGCACCATCGTTGGATGTTCCGGCCGCAAATCTTTTCTGAGTACAGCGATTTGTGATTCACTTTGATAAATTTGCGCTCGTAAGTTACCAATAATTGGATCAGCACTCAAAGCAGAAGAAACATAAGCTTGGCCGACTGTTAAGCCTAACTTATTTTGTAAACTGCGAACTTGACCATCAACCCCAGAAATAGTTAATTGAATTTGCCGTTGGAGATTTTGGCTGGCAGTAATGGCGCTTAACAAGCTGCCATTCTCTGCTGCTAATATTGCTGTTCGCTCGACGCGATCGTATTGTTCCAGCTTCTTTTCAGCAATTTGCAATTCCCGTTTAGCTTGTGGTGTGCGATCATTAATCTTTTGAATAATTGCTTGTAAGCGCCCAGTATTGATGTCACTGCTCAACTTGATCATTGCTTGCATCAATTCTGTCAAGACTTGTATGCCTCGTTTGGCGTCACTATCTACATATTTCAGTTCAAAGGTAGAAGATTCTAATTCTCCACTCTTAGCATTTTTTTTAGGTAGAGCAAGAGCAAGACTTGCACCGAGTTGTTTTGGTTTGACACCGACTTTCTCTGCTACGCCTGCAATTATCTGGTTTGATAGTAAAACTTCCTCATTTAGTTCCTTTCCTTGCTGTTGGATTTCATTACCAGTTGCAGAGAAAGAAACTGGTGGGCCACTATAAGTAAGTGCCCCAGATGCAATATAGCTAGTAGGTGGCTCTGGTTGCATAGCTACCACAGTTGACCCAGCGACAACTAAACCAAAACTAGCTAGTCCAATCCACTTATATTTATCAAAAGCAATAAGATAGCGCTTAACAATTGGTGGGGTCATGGTCGCTTCGCTCCAATTCAAAATTTAAATATTCAAAATTCAAAATTTAGGAAGCACCAAACTAAAGATAGTGGCTTTGATACAAGGATGCTATCAACTTCCTACTGTATATATCGATCTTTAAGATTTTTACATAAATGAATTCAAAGATAACTTGGAGATGTGACTTTCTACACTCCAAACTATTTCTAGGTTGTATCCTTCTTTTAAAGTTACTAATCCGAGCCACCACCGATGTTGTCAAAAAACCGGAGAAAGGATTGAACATTGAAGAAAGGTTGGGTAATGGTGGTCAAGAAATTAGTAATTCTACCAATGAGGTTCCGACCAACAACAATAACATCATTGTCTTGAAGTGCCACATTTTGCGACGCATCACCGCCTAGAGCTTTTTTAGCATCAAGTTTTTGGGTAACAGCTTTGCCTCGTTCCGAATCAAAGCGAACCAGAGCGATATCTCTCAGATTAGCAGTGTCTAGATTTACACCTCCCAAAGCATCGACAAATGTACTGCCATTAGGCAGTGCTTGAATGGAAAGACCACCCGCAGCGTAATTTAAAACTCGGACTCTAATCTGTGGTGTGGCCAAGGATGAACGTGCTACCAAATTGCGGTCATAACCATCCTCACTACCAACTTCACGACGGGGCACGAGTATCGCATCTCCATCTTGTAAGCGTAAATTCGGGATTGAACCGCCATTTTGCAGTGCTGCGTATAAGTCAATCGTTTGTGAAATCACAGAACCATCGATTAATTTCCGGCGTACTTGCACCTGTCGCAGGTCTGCATTCAACGTTGAACCACCAGATGTTAGCAAAGCATCAGCAACGCGGGGTGTTGGTGAATTAATTGGATAAATTCCTGGTCGAAATATTTCTCCGCTAATGGTAACTTGAACTGGTCGCGTTCCTGCCAAAGATACTACCACGATTGGATCTGGAAAAAAGCGACTCAAACCCAGGCGAATTTTTTCTTGAGCTTCTTCCAAGGTTAAACCTTTTAATGATACCGTTCCCACTTGCGGCACGATGATGTTGCCTTCTGGACTAATTACAGCTTGAAAACTGAGGTCTGGACGCTGCGCTGCTAACGCTAAAACTATTATCGGATCGACTACATAACGATTTAAACCCAAGCGAATTTTTTCTTGAGCTTCTTCCAAAGTTAAACCTTGTAAAGAAACAGTTCCCAATAACGGCACTGCAATATTACCTTCTGGGTTGATTAAAGCTTGAAAGCTCAAATCTGGAAAGCGCTGAACGGAAACGCTAATTCCATCTCCTATGCCTAAACGGTATGGACCAGGAGGACGCTGAAGCACAACACCAATTGCATCTCCTGGTCCCAAAAGGTAGCGGCTCAGTTGCGGGGAAATTTCTTCATTTGCACCTGGAGGTGCAACTTCATTAACTGGCACAGGTGAGGGGAATTGCCCTGGTGATTGTCCTTGAGATGGAAAAGGCTGGGCAACAACAAGTTGGATAGGTGTTGTTAAGAAAACTCCTACTTGAAGACTGACAAAACACAGGGCGCTGAATCCACGCATATAATAACTGGGATCTATGAACATCGGTGCAGAAAATATTGATATAGAAATTAGTCGCGCCGAGTGGTTATTTTACTCTAAAAATGCCTTAAATGTCTCTTTCATCTACAAGTATTTACCAAGATAAAGAGAATAATTTTGCTAAATTTAATTTCTAACTTCATGTTGTTAACATCATTTTAAGTGAGTTTCAGCCTGAACACAATTTATAGACATACTCTTGATAAATCTCTGCACAAGGGGATCTATAACAGACTCTATAAAGGGCCTGCCATTAATGCAGCTTGCACTGTTTCCCCAATAGACTGGGCTAAAGACCAAGATGTTTCTACTTGCCCCAAAGGTTCCATTGGAATCAAAATGCTCACGCCAACCCAAGGAGTGCGTTGCTTGCGCCACTGTGCCAGTTGATCTGCCAAGAACCAGTGAAAAGGTGATGGATTTCCGCCGTCTGGCATAGCATACCATTGCAAAACAGCGAAGGTTTGCTGTGGTGTGGAGGCGCGAAAGAATCTAGCTTCTACTTTAGTTTCGACATTAGAAGCCAACTTTGCAGATGGTTTCACAGTAAATTCCGCAGAACGAGATTGAGCTATATCCCACTTTCCCCAGCGCGATCTTCCCCAGCCGTTAACGTCTGTCCACTCTACCTCTGGTTGATCCATAGGCCCATTTTGTGGCAATAAAAGCAGGATTGCCTGGGATTCGGAACCTTCTTTTTTAACTATCTGCAAAGACCATTTGTGTTCGCCAATTTGCTGTTCTGCTTGTTCAATGGTTTGCCAACCAGGAAGGTTTAACCCAGCTTTGCGGATCTGTTTTAATTCATTGAGGGTAGTAACAGCTGGCGGCTGTTTCCATTGCCAGTGTCCTGTCAGATATCCGGGAACCCCTGCTATTGCTAGCAGCAGTAGCAATAACAAAAGTGCTGCTACCTGAGTCAATTGGTTTTCCTTGAAAAACTTGGAGAAGGAAATCATCAGTAAAATTTGCAATACTTAGACAAAATTTTACTTTATAAATTCACATTGTGAGTTCAGTAATATTTAGGACTTACGTATAAGTGATGAAAAATTAAAGGAGTTGGGAGTGAAGAGTAAAGAACAGGGCAGAAGTTGCAGAAAATTTTCTCCTCTGCTCCTCTGCCTAATCCCCAATGCCTCTAACTTTCTGCCTCTTGCTCAGTTTCTAGGGATGCTGAAAAATAGGTATTAATCCAATTCAGTAAGGGCACTAGTGACACCAGCATACAAGCAGAATAGAGATCGCCACCCCAACCCTCATGCAGCCATTTAAAAGCCGCTTCTTGACCCGTGCCGTGAAAGAAAGTCAGTAAAGTATTACGAATGATGTTGGCAGTAACACTAACGATCGCAGCAAGAGATAAAAACGATATAGTTGTCCGCTGTGAAGACAAAGCATCTGTCCAATAAAGCAGCATCAAGCCCACGTAGAGAGTCGTAAACAACATTTTCAGCCCTGCACAATAGGGAGCAACTTCTACAATCCGTCCTCCCACGTAAAGATTGATCTCATCTACGGTTACTTCCATCCCAAATTGATTCAGTATGAAACCTGCTGTGCCAGCGATAAAGCTTTGGAGAGGCAAAGTATAGGGAGCAATAAGATAGGGTAATGCTGTTGGGGTTGCTAAAAATACTAGTAGTAGAGAGAATCCTTGTAATTGCAAACCTGCTATTCCCTTAAACCACAAGCATAAGCCTACTAATATAACGGGCAAGGATAGGTTGACCCACTCTGTAACACCGCTAAAATAAAAAATTGCCCCTAATAACAATAAAACAGCGCCCAAAGGATTGATGGTATCTGGCAAACGTTTCCACTTTTTCCGGTTCATCCAACCAAGATAAGCCGCAAATGGTAGACCAATAATTCCGTGGCTGAAATATTCGTGTTCTGTACTGATATTTTTGTGCAGCCAACCATCCAACCAGTGTAGCAATATTGGAGCATAAAGCAGCAGCAAAACGCCTAAAATAGCTAGATTTAACAAGCCTGATGCGTTTATATTTTTAACCTGTTGCTGGAGTGCCATGATTTTAAGTAATTCAAAAACTTTGGTTATTAGTCATTGGTCATTGGTCATTGGTGAGCCAGTGCGGTCTTGGGAGTTTCCCCCATGAGCAACTGGTGTTAGCGAAGCGGTAGCGACGCAGGAGCGTCACCCGAAGGGTCATTGGTCATTAGTCATTTGCAAAGGATAAATGACAAAGGACAAAGGACAAGATGCACATTAAGTATGAATTAACTTCAGGCTACCACGCTGCCCAGGTCGGCAGAAGATAGATTATCTGCTTGATAACTTGTTGAGACTGCATTGGCGATCGCTGCTACAACTTCTTTAACTTGGCTACTACTTAAACCAGGATACATCGGTAATGATAATATTTGCTTTGACAACTTTTCTGCTTGGGGAAAATCTCCTGGTTGATAGCCTAAGTTGGTGAATGCTGGCTGGAGATGACAAGGAATTGGGTAGTGAATACCAGTTTGTATTCCCGCGACTGTGAGTTTTTCTTGGAGTTGCTGGCGTTCTATTGGGCAAGAATCATCTACTTTAATCACATAAAGATGATAAACGTGTCCTGTATCACTTTGATTTTCTATAGGAATAATTCCAGCAGTTGCCAAGGGTGCTAGTTCATTATCATACTGCTGGGCAATAGTCAGGCGATCGCGATTCCACTGGGGCAAATATGGGAGTTTTTTGTGCAAAATTGCTGCTTGCAAAGTATCTAAGCGGCTATTCGTACCTGGTTCAGTATGAAAATACTTTTGCGATGCACCATAATTTCGCAAGCGCACCATCTTCTGGGCTACATCTGAATCTCGTGTCAGCAGCATTCCCCCATCCCCAAATGCTCCCAAATTTTTGCTGGGATAGAAACTAAAAGCTGCTGCTATTCCTACTGAACCAGCGTAATATCCGTCTCTTTGGGCGAGATGTGCTTGGGCGGCATCTTCAAAAATTAGAAGTTTGTAGGTATCGGCAAAGTTCACTAGATCGTGTGGTGATACCATCTGACCATAGAGATGCACAGGGATGATTGCTTTGGTCTGGGGTGTAATTGCCTTTGTTGCTTCTCTTAAATCAATTAAAGCAGTTTGGCGATCGCAATCTACTAAAATTGGCTTGGCGCCAGCACGTAGCACCCCAATTAAGGTGGCGATAAAAGTATTTGCAGGTAAAATTACTTCATCCCCAGCGCCAATATTACACGCTTGTAATCCCAGAGCGATCGCATCTGTTCCTGATGCCACACCAACTCCATAAGCCGTACCAGATACTGCCGCAAATGCTGCTTCAAAATCTGAGAGTGCTTGCCCTAAAATAAAATCTCCCCGTTCCAATACAGATTGGATTGCATCTTGCAATTGCGTTTCAATTGGTTCATGTTGTAACTTTAGGTCTACAAAAGGAACTCTAATAGTCATTTTATTCATTACCAGTCGTCCTCAAAAAATATTTCCTCGTATGGAAAAAATAGAAACTATTGTACAATTTTCGGCATGAAATTGTAGTAGATTGAATCTATTGGATCAAGGCTGAGATCAAATATTTAGTCGGTGATGGTTAATTCAAAATCACGCCTTCTTAATTTGATCGCCCGAAGTTGCCATCAGACTTCTCTGAAGCCACAACTCAAACTTCTCTTAAAATTCAAAAAGTTTAGAAACTGGGCTTTTCAATAATTTGGTAGCTTGCTAATCCGTAGGGATATAGTTGGCCTATTTAGGTCATCCTGCACTAGGATTATCATCTCTGGGTACTAGCTGTTATCAGTAAAATGTCTATATTTAATTACATTAACATCTATATTTTTAAGTAAATTTACTTTGAATACTACAGTAGAAATTTCCCCTTATGTACATAAAGAATGACAGCCCCTTTCTATTGTACCCTTAGCATTAGCTTACCCTGGCTGAATCCAAATCTAACGCAGTCTGATTGCAAAATCTCAAGCAATAAAGACTACACCAGTTCTAAATAAAGAACATTCAGCACCAGTAACTAGTAACTAGCAGACACACATCTTGGCTTAATGGAAGGGAGAAAAAATTTTTGCCCTAAATTTGTTTGTCAGAGGCAAAATTAGGGAATGCTTAAAAATAGCAATTGATAACCTAGAAATAGGACTTGGATCAATTACACAATCGAGAAATTATTAAGGTAGCAGTGGCAATGATAGAGCCTGAAAACAAATTATTTGCCCTAAAGGATGGTTGGGATTCTCATGAATCAAGAGAACAGCAACGCCTCAAAGCTTTGTCAGATTTAGGTTTGCGGCAACCAGAAACGATTCCGGTTTTTGAAGAAGCCACACAAACTGCTGCCCACTTTTTGGAAGCACCAATTTCAATATTGGGATTTGTGGATCAAGAACGCCATTGGTTCAAATCGGCGATAGGCTTATCTAGGCTAGGACTAATGAATCATTTGGCACAAAGCCGCCAACTACTACGCCGGGAATCATTTTGCACTCAGGTAGTAGACAGCTTTCAAGTATTTGTAATTAATGATACGCATAAACTTACCGATCCAGTACTTGCTGGCAGCAAGTTAGTGCAAGATTATGGTATTCGTGCTTACTTAGGAGCGCCATTAATTGATGCTGAGGGACATTGTTTAGGTGCATTAGCGGTGATGGATTTAGTCCCGCGCAATTTTACAACCCGAGACATTGAGTTTTTACAAATCATTGCTCGTTGGAGCATGAGTGAATTTGAACGTAATCGGCTCCTGCAAGGGAGACTCGAATCAAGCGTTCCCAAGAACATTCCGATATTTTCACTTAATGAGGAACGTAACACTGAGATTAAAATCACTGCATCCACTCAAGATAGCGACTCTGTTTCTACTAAACAACTGAAGCTAGAACTTTTGAGTCAGCTAACTCAGGAGTTACGCACGCCCTTAACATCTGTACTCGGTATGGCTAGTGTTTTAGGACGTGAGATTTATGGGCCTTTGACGACTAAGCAGAGAGAATATTTAGAAATTATTCAACACAGTGGTCGATACTTACTTTCCCTAGTAAATGAAATTACCGAACTAGGAGCTATGGATGAAAACTCAACTGTGCTAAATTTAGCTCCCGTGGATATTGAAATGTTATGCCAACAAGCTATCAATACCCTAGAAGAAGTAGCTAATCGCCGCGAACAAGATATTCGCCTGTCTATAGAACCAGGACGCAATCGCATTTGGCCTTTAGATAAAGACAAGGTGCGGCAAATGCTTTATCATCTGGTTTTCAGTGTGATTCAACTTTCGGCTACAGGTAGCATTGTTCGCATTCATGTTTCTTACAAAGAAGATACGCTCAACATTACTATTTGGGTTTCCCATCCTTGGTTAGGGGATGGCATAACAGAAGTTGATCCTTACTTCCGTCTCAATTCTTTGTCGCTGCTGGAGCTTACAGGTGAGGTAGCAACTTACAATATTCATACGGAAAGACAAGAACAACCAGAAAGACAAGAACAACTAGATACTTCATCAGTAGCAGTGGAAAATTCCAAAAACTTGAGTGATTCCCACTCAAATTTCTTTGCTACTAGTTCAGGTATAAATTTAGCTAAATCACATGGAAGTCTTTCTCGCGAAAGTTTAGGTCTATTACTAAGTTGTCAACTGGCAGAATTGCACGGTGGACATATTTTGATTCAAGGTTCACCAGAATCAGGATATCGTTATGTGCTTTCTTTGCCACTGCAACTAGCGACTTCCTCACAAGCAATGAGCGATGTCTAATCGTGGGGATTGGGGATTGGAAATTGGGAAAGATGTATTTTTTATCTAGATTTCATTAGTTTGTAACGAATTCTCTGTGTGCTTCTGCGCTTACCTATGCTTTTAAATTTCAACCCTCAATTCGCCACCATTTTATGTCAAGTACTAAGTATATGAAGAACTATTCTTAACTTCCTATTGGCTGATGGCTAGGAATAAGAGCGCCATCACGCGATGTGCAATCTCTGTTATTACCTTTTTATAGCTATAGGCATTATGATCAATTCCAAGTTCTGCGTCGGCAGGCTAATTGATCGCAATGTTTTTTATGAATTTAGTCTGGCAACGATTTACTCTATCAACTTTACCGCTTAAAGAATATCTTGCTACCAGTTATGTACACCGCTCTCTGGTGGGACTGCTAAGTTCTTGGCGGCAAACTAGCGTCTTGCTCCAGTGGGGAGATGCGATCGCAGCGGCTTTACTCAGCTTAATATATGCTCTAGCACCTTTTGCTTCCAGTACGTTGGTGGGTTTTTTGCTGGTGGCTTGTGTCGGATTTTGGCTGTTGTTGACTTTATCTGATGAAGTAACACCAGCAAATGTCTCCTCAGTCACTCCCATTCACTTGCTGGTACTGCTCTACTGGGGAGTTGCCGCAATCGCAACAGCATTATCACCAGTCAAAAAGGCGGCACTTAGCGACTTGGGAACGTTGACTTTGTATTTGCTACTATTTACCCTTTGTGCCAGGGTATTAAGGTCGCCTCGCCTCCGTTCTTGGATTATCATCCTTTATCTGCACGTATCGTTAATTGTTAGTGTGTATGGGTTGCGGCAATGGTTTTTTGGAGCCACAGCACTGGCGACTTGGGTTGATCCAGAATCTCCTATGTCTAAGACTACAAGAGTCTACAGTTATTTAGGCAATCCCAACTTATTGGCTGGATATCTCTTACCAGCAGTAATTTTCAGCTTAATGGCAATTTTTGCATGGCAAAGCTGGCCTAAAAAAGCTCTTGCATTAACGATGCTAATTGTCAATAGTTCCTGCCTGATTCTGACTTTTAGTCGTGGCGGTTGGATTGGACTAGTGGTGGCAGTCTTAGCTGCGATGGCATTGCTAGTTTTTTGGAAAAGCGTGGAAATGCCTCGTTTTTGGCGTACTTGGTCAATACCGATTGTTTTAGGAGGTTTGATCGGCGTATTGGTGCTAGCAGTGATATTTGTAGAGCCAGTGCGGCTGCGAGTCTTTAGTATTTTTGCCGACCGTAAGGATAGCAGTAATAATTTTCGCCGAAATGTGTGGGATGCTGTATTTGAAATGATTCGCGATCGCCCGATTTTCGGCATTGGGCCTGGTCACAACTCTTTTAATAAAGTTTATCCCCTCTACCAACGTCCTCGTTACACTGCTTTGAGCGCCTATTCGATATTATTTGAAGTGACTGTAGAAACTGGCTTTGTTGGTTTAGCCTGCTTTCTCTGGCTATTAATTGTCACATTTAATACCGCATTTTTACAAGTGCGACGATTGCGACAAATCAGAAGTGTAGAAGGATTTTGGTTACTCGGAGCGATCGCTATTTTGTTGGGTATGCTAGCTCACGGTACCGTAGATACTGTCTGGTATCGTCCTGAAGTCAATACTCTCTGGTGGCTGATCGTTGCCTTAATTGCCAGCTACTGGACACCTTTAGCTCAAAACCAGACAAATACAACTAACTCAGAACCAGCAGTAAATTAACATAAATAAGTTGTCAGTTGTTTTCTTACCGCACAACTGACAACTTTTGAATTTTCTAATCTCTGTAGGTAGTGGCACTTGGGGCATTAGGGTCGCGATAAGCTACAGGTTCGCGATCGTTCTTTTTGCCAGCCAACCCGCCTAGACCGAATAAACCAAGTAATCCTAGCCAACCCCAATCAAAATCGTTGCGATCGTCAGTAGTCGTTGTTTCAGTAGTCGTTGTTGGAGCAGTAGTAGTGGCTCCGGTGTCATTAGTTGTCTGAGCTTGTGCAGATAGAGTTAAAGGTAAAATTCCCATACTCAAGGTGAGAACGCCAGCGCCAACAGCTGTAATGAAATTACTTTTCATAAGTTGTAAAAGTTCCTGATGCTATCCGAAGTTACTCACCACTGTATCGGTTCTCAACCTTAACTAAATCAATCTGCGGCTATAAACTCGACATTTTCATAACTCACGCTGTAGACATACAATATAGCTTTCACAGCAATCCGTTTTTCATTCTTGCTGTGGTAGTTTAGCAACACTGAATCCTCAATAACTTTTCATTGCCCGTTGAATGTCACGCTGGTCTTGGCGTCGTTTCAGGTCTTCTCGCTTATCGTGGAGCTTTTTACCTTTGCCAAGGGCTATACTCACTTTTAGCCAGCCTCGTTTGAGATACATTTTCAAAGGGATTAAAGTTAAACCCTGCTGTTCGACTTTGCCAATTAGCTTACGGAGTTCTTGACGATGCAATAATAGCTTGCGTGTACGCCGTGGTTCATGATTAAAATATTGTCCACTAGCGTTGTAAGGCGAGATATGCACATTGATCAACCATGCTTCGCCATTGCGAAGCAAAGCATAGCCATCTTGGAGATTGACTTTACCCGCACGAATCGACTTCACCTCTGTTCCTGTCAACTCAATTCCAGCTTCGTAAGTTTCTAGAATTTCATACAAATAACGGGCTTGACGGTTGTCGCAAATAACTTTGTAACCTTCGTTCTTGTCGCTCATTGATAATTTTGTGTGCTTTAAATGTACCTAAAAAATTATTTGGATTGGTTTGTAAATTATAGGGTGTATCTTAGAACCGCTATAAATGTTGAACTGTATATCACTAATTTAGCTTTTCTAAGTTCACAATTAAGGTTTTCTGGCAACTTTAAGTTAGCTGATACCGATTACCTCTAAGATTTCATAGAACAAGTTGCTTGAGCAACTTGTCTCACCAAGCCTGATTTTGTGCAGTTTCACAAATAGGACTTACACATCAATCAGAGGTAATACCCTGTGGAAAGCCGCTTCTCTACGAAAAACTCCGGGTAACTTGCTTCTTGGCGTTTATATAAATTGTCTCTACAGAAAATTAAGATTTTCACTTCCTTTTTGCATAAGTCCTAACAAAGAATTGGTATGACGCTAATGATAAGTTGTTACAAATTACAAAGCTCTCTATGCCTCCTAAGCACAGGGAGTCTAAGGTGGTTACACTTCGTTAACCTTCCTAATGATTTAAGATTTTCTTTATAAATAAACCCTGAGAGCAGTCATTAGCTGGTAATCCTGTCATAGTATGAAACATAAGAACACTATTATTGTCTGTGTTCATTAACGGAGTACATAAAAGCAAATTTCTGAGTACAAAAATGCTAGGGGTGTATTATCCATGCCCTTGACGATCCTTGTAGTGGATGATGATTTGGGCACTCGTCTGTCTGTTAGCGACTATCTTGAACTGTCTGGCTACTCAGTGATCACGGCTAATGACGGTCAAGAGGCTTTGTTTATGGTGGATGAGTATCATCCTGATTTGATTGTCACGGATATTGTTATGCCACGGATGAATGGCTATGAACTCGTGCGCCGGGTGCGTCAACAACCAGTGTTTCGTTTATTGCCTGTAATTTTATTAACGGCACGCATTAAGACCCAAGAAAGAATTCTGGGCTACCAGTCAGGATGCGATTTATATTTACCCAAGCCTTTTGAACTGGAAGAGTTAGCAGCAGCAATCCGCAATCTTTTGGAGCGATCGCAAATTATCCAATCAGAGTATCGTTTTTCTCATAAAGACAGTTTGGGCATCTCCGGCTTGACAAAAGCGGGGGATGCCCATAATTCTCTGTCCACTCAAATTCAGAAATCTCATCTGCACTCAGCCCTAACTCACAGAGAACAGGAAGTCTTAGAGTTATTGACTCATGGTCTTTCTAATGCCGAAATGGGTCATCAGCTACACCTAAGTCCTCGAACTGTGGAAAAGTACGTTAGCAGTTTATTGAGAAAAACCTCAACCAGCAACCGCGCGGAATTAGTCCGTTATGCAATGAAGCATGGTTTAGTGGAATAAAAGTTAGGAGTTAAAAGTGAGGAGTGAGGAATTAAAACTCCTGGCTCCTAACTCATAACTCTTCACTTTTAACTTTTGTCAGCAGACCTTCACAAGCATCGATCAGTAAATCAATAACCTGATTAAATCCCTCTTGACCACCATAATAGGGATCTGGAACTTCCTTTAGAGTGTGTCGAGAGCAAAACTCGCACATCAAACGCACTTTATGCTGATATTGCTTAGTTCGATCAAGAGTGAGGATGTTCTCATAATTTTCTCGATCCATAGCCAAAATCAAATCAAAGTCTTGAAAGTCTGACTTGTGAAACTGGCGTGCTCGACCACGCAGCTGAATTCCCAACTTAGTAGCAGCCGCAGCACTCATACGTCTGTCAGGTGGGCTACCTACGTGATAGCTAGATGTACCAGCAGAGTCACAGAGGATATGTTCGCTCAAGCCAGCCTGCTCAATTAGATGATTCATGATATTTTCTGCCGATGGCGATCGGCAGATGTTACCTAAGCAGACAAACAGCAACTTGTAAGGCATAGATACACTTTGTCCTTTGTCAATAGTCATTTGTCCTTTGTCTAATGACTAATGACCCTTCGGGTGACGCTCCTGCGTCGCTACCGCTTCGCTAACACCAGTTGCTCATGGGGGAAACCCCCAAGACCGCACTGGCTCACCAATGACTAATGACCAATGACTAAAATCCAGGTAACTCCAACCCACTGGTTAATTCTTCCATGCGTTCCCGCATTGTTGCTGTGGACTTGTTGTAGGCTTCTTTCATTGCCACTGTTACAAGATCGGAAAGTACTTCTGCACCTTCTGCTAAAGCATCTGGAGAAATTTCCACCCGCTTGGGTTCTTGGTTTCCACTGACAATTACCTTCACCAGACCACCGCCAGATTCTCCTTGAATCTCCATTTGCTCCAATTCTTCTTGGAGTCGCTTTGCGCCTTCTTGAACTTGCTGCGCTTTCTTAAAAGCTTCGGCTAATTCTTTCATTTTTCCTAAGCCAAAGCCGAATCCCTGTCCTTTTCCTGTCATAATTATTAATACGCCTGTGCGTTGAATAACAAATCAAATTCAATTATAGATGCGGTAAGTAATTTGACTCTTTTTTTACCAATAATTAATGCGTCATAGGTTGGGAGTAGGGAGTAGGGTATTGGACATTGGTTATTAATTTTTCAACCTCATCTCCCCATTCCCCATTCCCCATTCTTTATCCACAAGCACCTTGAAACTCTCCGAGCATTTTGACTTCTGGCTCTAAATTAATAGACCAACGTTCTTGTACTTGATGTTGAATGTGGCGAATGAGACAGAAGATATCACTAGCTTTTGCTCCGCCACGATTAACGATAAAATTAGCATGTAGTAGTGCTACTTGTGCGCCACCAATTTGGTAGCCTTTCAGACCAGTTTGTTCAATTAACCAGCCAGCACTGTAAGGTTTGGGATTGCGAAACACACTGCCACAACTGGGGAAGTTGTATGGTTGAGTGCTTAACCGATGCTTTTTATGTTCTTTGGTAATTGCAACAACTTTTGCTGGGTCTGCACCTGGCGCGAGTTGTAAGGTGGCTTGGGTGACTATGCGATCGCCACCTTGCAATAATGAAGTTCGGTAGCTATAACCTAACTGATCGGCGGTAAGAGTTTCCAGCGTACCATCGGGTGAAAGTACCTGGGCACTAACTAACATATCTGCGATACAGCTATTATGTGCCCCTGCATTCATCACCACGGCTCCTCCGGCTGTTCCGGGGATGCCAACAGCCCACTCCAATCCTTGCCAACCCAATTCTGCTGCTGCCCATGCCAAACTGGGAATTGATTCTCCAGCAGCAACGGTTAATTGACCTTTATCTGGGTCAAAGTGGCTGAAGCGGAGATGACGAGTCGCAATGACTAAGCCTGATATGCCACCATCGCTGACCAGCAAGTTAGAACCGGCGCCCAGTGTTGTCACCTTTAAATCACGTTCTTTTGCGTATTTAAGACTTGCTTGCAGTGCCTCTAAGTTTCGGGGGGCAACGTATAAATCAGCTGCTCCCCCAACTCTATAGGAAGTAAATGCTGACAAAGAAGCCTGGGGCTTTATCGCACAATCAGTACTGGGTAAGTAAATTACTTCGCTCTCCACTGAATTAGTTGTTTGCTGTTTCTTTGTATTCAAAGCAGAAACTGTGCAGACGTTTCCAGCTGCCTGGGAAATGGTCATCTTTACTTTTTTTTGGTAAAATTTTTACATTTATTTACCGCAAAGATACGGTAATAGAGTTCACACATGAAACCGTTGCGAGAGGGGCGCTTTGCTCAGAAATAAAACTTCGCAAAGTCTCCACTTTAGGATGTGGCTTTAGCCGGCTCACAAAGTGTCGTAATTACTTCAGGAATGACCTGGTTCAAGTTTCCAGCCCCCAAAAACAGCGCCAAGTCTCCTGGGCGTAGTGTTTGTAGCAAGTACTCATACACTGCGGGTAAAGTTGGTTGATAAACGACCTGCGAATGCTGTTTAGCAATTTCTGCCGTTAGACGTTCACCACTAATCTGCCCTAAATTCGGTTCGCCTGCACTGTAAATATCAGTTAGCACTACCAAATCAGCATGAGTAAATGACTCGGCAAATTCATCTAAAAAGGTCAGTGTACGGCTATAGCGATGGGGTTGGAAGATGGCAACCACTCTTTGCCCTGGTCTTGCCTGTAAACGTGCTGCGGCGAGAGTAACGCGAATCTCGCTCGGGTGATGAGCATAGTCATCAATGAAGGTAATGCCATTGACTTCACCTCGGAACTCAAAGCGTCGTCTTGCTCCTTCAAAGGTGGCGATACCTTTAGCAATTGCTCCAAATTCTAAGCCCAAAGCCCGACCAACAGCTACTGCGGCTAAAGCATTGCTGAGATTGTGCCGACTGAGCAACCGCAACGTCAACACGCCCAAAGCTTTGCCTCTTTCCCAAACCAAAGCTGTGGTACCATCAGCACGATAATCAATATTGGTGACGGTGTAATCAGCGTCGGTATCTGAGTGTAAGCTGTAGGTAATTGTGGGTTGCAAGCGATCGCGCACTGTCGCACAGTCAATGCTACCTATTAAAGTTTTACAACCCTTAGCAAATGTCTGGAAGGTGTCAATGACTTCTTCTAATGTATCGTAATGGTCGGGATGATCGAGTTCAATATTGGTAATGATGCCAATTTCAGGAGCGTGTTTTACCAGAGAACCATCTGATTCATCTGCTTCGGCTACCAAATATTGGCTTTGTCCCAATCGAGCATTACCGGACCAAGCATTGACTTCGCCACCGACTAAAATCGTTGGGTCTAAACCTGCTTCCAGAAGCATATAGCCAATCATGCTACTGGTTGTAGTTTTGCCGTGCGTTCCTGCCACTGCAATACTGTAATAATCAGCAATTAAAGCTGCTAGTACATCTGAACGATGTAAAACTGGACAACCTAATTCCAGCGCTGCTTTGTATTCTAAATTATTAGGGTTTATTGCTGTTGAACAAATGACTTGAGGCAGTTTTGACTTAGTATCAGCACGTAATTGTTCTTGTGAATTTAATACTACTGGATCAGCCAATACTTGAGGCTGAAAGAATTCGAGATTGCTTGCCTCTTGTTTACCAAAAATATGAGCACCGATAGATTCCAACTTGTGCGTAATGTGGTTAGGACGAAGATCCGAACCTGATACTGGAAATTGACGCTTTGCAAGAACGTATGCCAGAGCAGACATACCTATGCCACCGATCCCAATGAAATGAAATGGTCTACCACTAAAATCTACAAAATTAGTCATTTATTGCTCCTTTTACACCACACCACACCATAATCACAAATGACACGCGTATCATAACAGGAATTTGATTTTTACCGTAACTACTCCTGTATCATGTTTATGTTTGATGCCCAAATGATGTTTCTGCTCTGGTTTTCCTGGTTGAGAATGATTTTACCTTGGTTGGAGGTTTTTGCTATTTCTGAACTGTTCTTAAGATTATTCTGAAAATTTTCGCTGCATCGGGAAAGAAATTCTTGTAATGTCAAATACATATTTTTGGCTACCTTACTGGAATTGGCTACATAATACATTGTTTAGTGAAACTAATTTGAAATTGCATCAAGTCTAGGCGTGAATTGAGTACAATAGTACATTGGTAATGAAACTATTTTTCAATTGCATATAACCCAGGCTTATCTGGATGCAGCAACTAGCAATTTTTGGTGGCACATTCGATCCAATTCATTGGGGACACCTGCTCGTAGCCGAGACAGCTTTGCATCAAGTATCGCTTGAAAAGGTCATTTGGGTGCCATCCCTAAATCCTCCTCACAAAGAAGCAGCTTTGTTTGAGCATCGTCTGCAAATGCTGCAATTAGCTATAAAAGATAACCCAGCGTTTACTGTCTCACTCGTGGAAACTAATCGCTCTGGGACTTCTTATGCCATTAACACCCTGATTGACTTATCTGCTTGTTACCCAAATACTCATTGGTACTGGATTGTGGGCTTGGATACTTTCCAAACCTTACCCGGTTGGTATCGGGGACACGAATTAGCACAAATGTGTGATTGGTTAATCGCACCCCGACAGCTAGGTGGTGAGACTATAACTCAAAGCAAATTAATCTGCAAGCAAGTCGAGCAACAACTCAGGGAGCAGTCTCTGATCATTCACTGGCAACTCTTGAATATACCTTTAGTAGGAGTTTCGTCAAGTCTAATTCGCAAATTTTGCCGCGACCGCCAGTCAATTCGTTATTTAGTCCCGGAATCGGTCAGATCATATATCACTAACAACAATCTCTACTCTTACAAATCTGAATAAATTATGTGTTTTTTTATTGATCTAACACTTTATGGTTAAAAGTGCCCCCCCCCTTTGCGATATGATTGGGGTCAACGATATCAATATAAGCATAAATACAGAGGGCAAGACACTGTGATTAGAGTTGCAATCAACGGTTTCGGGCGGATTGGACGTAACTTTGCGCGTTGCTGGGTGGGTAGAGAGAATAGTAAAATCGATCTTGTCGCTATTAATGACACTTCAGACCCTAGAACTAATGCTCACCTGCTGAAGTATGACTCAATGCTAGGGAAGATCAAGGGTGCTGAGATTAGTGCCGATGATAACTCTATCATCGTTAACGGTAAGACCATTAAGTGCGTGTCCGATCGCAACCCAGAAAACTTGCCCTGGAAAGATTGGGGAATTGACCTAATTATCGAAGCAA
This sequence comes from Nostoc sp. DedQUE09, assembly GCF_034530915.1. Lineage (NCBI taxonomy): Bacteria > Bacillati > Cyanobacteriota > Cyanophyceae > Nostocales > Nostocaceae > Nostoc > Nostoc sp. DedQUE09. The sequence continues at coordinate 17,511 of NZ_JAVRCE010000062.1, read as the reverse complement.
CCGGGGTATTTACTAGCAAAGAAGGAGCGCTCAAGCACGTAAATGCTGGAGCCAAGAAAGTTCTGATTACCGCTCCTGGTAAAAACGAGGATGGTACTTTTGTGGTTGGTGTGAATCATCATGACTATGACCACAACAAACACAACATTATCAGTAACGCTAGCTGTACTACCAACTGCTTGGCACCAATCGCCAAGGTGTTGAACGATAAGTTCGGCATCATCAAAGGTACGATGACCACCACCCACAGCTATACAGGCGATCAGCGCTTGCTAGACGCTTCTCACCGGGATTTGCGACGGGCAAGGGCCGCAGCGATAAACATTGTACCCACTTCTACTGGTGCAGCAAAAGCAGTGGCGCTGGTTATCCCAGACCTGAAAGGCAAGCTAAATGGCGTTGCCTTGCGCGTACCAACCCCGAACGTCTCAATGGTAGATTTCGTAGTTCAGGTTGAGAAGCGTACTATTACTGAAGAAGTTAACCAAGCTCTCAAAGATGCTGCCGAAGGGCCACTTAAAGGGATTTTGGACTACAGCCAACTAGAACTGGTATCTTCCGATTATCAAGGTAGTGATGCTTCTTCAATTGTTGATTCCAGCTTGACTTTGGTTATGGGCAGTGACCTTGTAAAAGTTATGGCGTGGTATGACAACGAGTGGGGTTACAGCCAACGAGTTTTGGATTTGGCAGAGTTGGTAGCTGAGAAGTGGCAATAATTAATTTGTCATTGGTCATTAGTCATTAGTCATTGGTCATTGGTTTTTCACAAATGACAAAAGACAAAGGACAAATGATAAAAGATTATTGACTAAAATGTTGAAATCCCTGGCTAAGATTCAGAACTTGGTCAGGGAATTTTTTTTGCTCGTCGTGCAATATTACTGTCGATCCGGCTGTAATTCTGCCTGCGATCGCAGCACCTTCTCCAAGATGTTGCACTAAGGCTGATGCTAATTCTTGTGGTAAGCACAGTACTAATTCAAAGTCTTCGCCACCATATAGAGCATATCTTAGCGCTTGGTCTGGTGTCAGCCAATGGTTAAAAGTTTTTGCTAGGGGAATTTGTCTGTGTTCTAAAACAGCGCCAACGCCACTCGCGCGGCAAATTTGGATAATCGCATCTGCCAAACCATCGCTGCTATCCATACCAGCAATGGAGAGTTGGGAGTTAGGAGTTAAGATTTTCCAGAGGATTGGTAAGACATCTAATCGTGGTTGTGGACGTTGATGTGCGCGGATTAGAGCCGTGCGTTCTACATCTTTGAGGTTTTGTCCTAATTCGGGATGTAAGAGGAGTTCTAAGCCAGCGTGGGAGGCTCCATGAACGCCTGTAACGACGATCGCATCACCCACAACAGCAGCAGAACGGCGGATAATGTGACTAGGGTTAACTTGACCAAAAGCGGTGATTGCCAGAGTAGTAACAGGCGATCGCACCACATCACCCCCAACAATTGGGGTATTGTATTTTTGCAGGCATTCTGTCATTCCCTGGTACAAGCGTTCTACCCAACTCACCCTAAGTTCACCGGGTAATCCCAACCCAATAGTGATTCCCAATGGAGAAGCACCCATTGCTGCTAAATCTGATAAATTTGCAGCAGCAGCTCGCCAACCAGCATCTTCTGGAGAAGTGGTGAGGTTGCTAAAATGCACGCCATCAACCAGTACATCTGTAGTCACTACCAAAGATTTCTCTGGTGCAGTCTCAAGTACTGCTGCATCATCGCCGATAATTTCTGGAGGACAGAAACGCTGTAATCTTTCTAAAAGACCTTGTTCACCAATGTCTTTTACTTGTTGAGAAGATAACTCACTGTTCACAATCGGTTTTCCGTGTTGCAAAATTACGAAGAAAACTGATGATTTACTTTACTGTTTTAAGATAAGGGTATCGTCTAGGAGTCAGTTGGAATGGTAACAACACCAGTAACCAGCATCACATTTGAGGAGTACTTAACCTATGATGATGGCAACGGTTTCCATTATGAACTGGTGGATGGCAAGCTAGAGCTAATGAATCCACCTACTATTGAACATTTCCTGATTGCCAAATTTCTTGAGCAATCGCTAGATGCAGAAATCAAACGTTGTAACTCTACTTGGCTGTGTTTTCGGGAAAGTGGGGTGAGAACGGGTAGAAATAAATCTAGGTTGACTGATTTGTGTGTAGTGACACTGGAGCAAGCTAGAGAATTGTTGAATGCTTCAGCAGTATTTGAGTCACCACCGTTACTAATTGTCGAGGTGGTTAGTCCAGAGTCGGTGAAACGGGACTATCGTTATAAACGCTCAGAATATGCAGCCTTAGAGGTTCCTGAATATTGGATTGTAGACCCACTGGCAAAAAAACTTTCGGTGTTACTACTGGAAGATGGATTTTACGAAGAAACAGTTTTTACAGCAACTCAGCAAATTGTATCACGGACTTTTCCAGAATTAGCGATACCTTCGGCACACTTCGTGAACGCAGTTGATCGGATATTCACCGCCGGAAATCTGAATCAGGGGAGTTAGAAGTTAAGAGTTATGAGTTAGTAATTATTCTCCCTTGCTTTCCCTGCTCCCCTGCCCTCTCTTATGCAGCTTGCGGCTGAACCAGATTTTCTATTCCCTGAACTACAGTTGCCGATTCAATTTTGTCGCCAGCCTTCAGTTTATCCAAAACTTCTTTGCCTTCGGTGAGATAACCAAAAACGGCATAGCGACCATCTAATAGGTTGCGTCCGGCGGGGGTGAGTTCTGGTTCAAACAAAAAGAAGAAAAATTGTGATGAACCACCATTTACTTCACTTTCGGGACGGGCCATCACTACTGCACCAAAAGCAGAAAAAGGTAGAACTGGCATATCAACGTAACGACCAGCTTCTTCTAGAGTAATGCCATAAGTCGGTGCTTTATCTCCTTGAACTAATATTTCTAAGGGAATAGCGCGATATTTGCCCGTTGCTGGGTCAATGAAACCCACATCTTTCCCAGCAGGATCTCCAGTTTGGAGAAAGTAAGATTCTTCAGAACGGGTAAATTCTAAGCCATTATAAAAACCCCTCTGTACCAAATCTACAAAATTACCAGCAGTCACAGGAGCGCTGTAACCGTCTACGACAAGGGCCAAATCGCCTTTGTTGGTTTTAATTTCTACAGTGGCACGACCTTTAAGTTGCGGCAGATTATTGTACTGGGCAGGCACTTCAAAGGGGAATTGTTTCACCATTGACTCTTCTAGCTGAGTAACGAGATTTAGTAGTTTACCTCTCTCTTCCAGTATTTGTTCTTTATCTTTGCTGTTCGCCAATTCTTGCAATTTACCCACCCCAGATTTCAACTCGGTAATCCAAGCTTCGGCTTGGGGTTGGCGTTCTGCGGGAACGCTTGTTAAGATTTGGGAAGGTTTATCGAGAATGCGGGATGCTTGGCTAATGTCTTTGGAAATAGCACCCCAACGCCGATTCGCCCGCAGTTGGGCAGAGATGTCCTCTAAACTGCCTTGTAATTGCCGCACAGGTTTGTTATCTATCGGGAGTGCATACCGCAACAAAGCCTTTCCGTCGGTAATTGCATTGCCGGCTGGCAGTGCGGCGCTACTGGAGGGAGTCCACCCAGCTGTAGTTATGCCTAAAAATATTGTTATCAGCAGTATTGCCATTAGGCTGTTCTTCAGCCAGGATTTTAATAAGTTAAGCATGGGATAACTCAAATGCAGCATTAAATTGTTGACTGGACGTAACCCATCAATAATCTTCCCACGTTAAGGGCGGAGGATAAATGACAAATGACAACTAACTAATGACAAATGCCCAATGACGACCCTAGAAGGGTACAATAAATGCCGATTGTCTTCCAAAATTTGAAAGTTTCATGATCTCCAGTAACGACTTTCGACCCGGTGTTTCAATTGTATTAGATGGGTCTGTATGGCGAGTGCTTGAATTCCTACACGTCAAGCCAGGTAAAGGTTCTGCCTTTGTACGAACTAAGCTAAAAAATGTCCAGAGTGGGAGCGTTATGGAAAAAACGTTCCGTGCAGGGGAAACAGTGCCGCAAGCCACTCTAGAAAAAAGCACGATGCAACATACCTATAAAGAAGGCGATGAGTTTGTCTTTATGGATATGGAAACCTACGAAGAAGGCAGATTAACTCGCGAACAAATTGGCGATCGCGTCAAGTACCTGAAGGAAGGTATGGAAGCTGAAGTTATTAAGTGGGGCGACCAGGTGCTAGGAGTAGAATTGCCTAAGTCTGTGGTTCTGGAAATTGTCCAAACAGATCCAGGTTTAAAAGGTGACACTGCCACAGGTGGCTCAAAACCAGCAACTCTAGAAACTGGTGCAGTTGTGATGGTTCCTTTGTTTATTTCTCAAGGAGAACGCATCAAAGTTGATACCCAAGAAGATAAATATATCAGCAGGGAATAACTTTCATCTCTATGGAGATGCAAGTCCCGATTTAAATCCCTACATAGGGATTAATTCCCTGCCACACTTAAAATGCTAATTTACGGATAGGTCGAGGTAATAAAAACTGTGCCATTGGACTTTAATGAAATCCGCCAATTACTGGCAACTATCGCACAAACAGATATTGCAGAAGTCATACTCAAAAGCGATGATTTTGAGCTAACAGTCCGTAAGGCTGTGAGCATTAGCAATCAAATGTTGTCGGTAGGTCAAGGGACTTTAGGCGGTGTGGTAGGTTCAGGCTTGACATCAAGTTCATCTGGAGTAAACCAGATGAGCGGAAGTCAGGTAACGGAGGTGTCCACATCTCGTGTATTTGAGAATACTGGAACTAGCACACAAATGCAGTTATCAGTAAATCCTCCCTCAACCATTGACCAGAGATTAGTAGAAGTGCCTTCCCCAATGGTAGGAACGTTTTATCGCGCTCCTGCGCCTGGGGAAGCGGCATTTGTGGAAGTGGGCGATCGCGTCCGCAAGGGTCAAACAGTCTGTATCATTGAAGCCATGAAGCTGATGAATGAAATCGAAGCCGAAGTCTCTGGACAGGTGATGGAAATTCTCCTCCAAAATGGCGACGCTGTAGAATATGGTCAACCTTTGATGCGAATTAACCCTGATTAAGTATTAATGTATATATGATGTGAGTCATTGTTAAAACTTTCAGTCCTTGCGGGTCAACCCTGATGAAACAAACGTTGCCTTTACCACCTGAAGTGGTGCAACAAGTAGCTGAATACTTCAGCCTATTAAGTGAGCCAATGCGCCTACGGCTGCTACACTTATTACGGGATGAAGAAAAATGCGTGCAAGAGTTGGTAGAGGCAACACAGACTTCTCAGGCAAATGTGTCAAAACACCTGAAGGTAATGTGGCAAGCAGGTATCCTTAGCCGCCGCAGTGAAGGAACTTGCGCCTATTACCGGGTGGAAGATCAAATGATTTTTGAGTTGTGTAATCGGGTTTGCGATCGCCTCGCCACAAGGTTGGAGCAGCAAGCCCGTAATTTTCGTGTGTTAAATAGCAAACGTTAGGTCTTTTGTCAGTTGTCATTTGTCATTTGTGAAAAACCAATGACTAATGACTAATGACTAAAGTGGATAATTTTTCTGAAACTGTTCACGAGTTAGCGGTTGTTGTAACTCTACACCCTCACCGCCTAAAACATCCAACGGTTTGCCATTCACGTCAATGTATACTTTGGCTTTGGGATTTAAAGTTGTGGCAGTGTAAACAACTTGTCCCACGCGACCCATCATTGAAGTGCTACCACCACCGCTGGTAAAATCTTCAGATAAATTAACGTGAACTTCATCATTTTCCGCCTTCAGCCCCAACAGTTTGGTTCCTTTGGGGATGGTTGTAGAATCTGTGCCTTCTGTTGGGCCTGCTAACAAACTCTGGAAAGCTGCTTCTAAAGGCTGGTTGGGTCGAATAGAAGCGACTCTAACAGGCTGGGGAACCAAAGTAACATTTTTGTTGTTTGATCTTAGCCAATAAACGTTGGGGGTTTGCTCATTAGCTGGCTGCCTAGTTGATGGCTGTGCTGGCTGTTCAATGCGGCCAGAAGGGTTTGATGGTGTGGGAGTATTGCCGGATTGTGTGGTAAACCAAGCTACACCGCCACCCACCGCTACAACTGCTGCTGACACCGCTGCAATTACGCCTGAAGAAATACGATTAGATCCTTGTTGGTCTTTCATGTTCAAAACCTTCCTAACTGAGGGCTGATATGGTAGTTATGTGAGGAGCAGCCTGGTTAACGACGATACTTGTAACTGAAGAGTTTCTCACAATCTGGAAGAGACTTTAATGCCTTTTAATTTTGCAAGCCCCTCATTCAATTTTAGAATTTTTACTTCTAATCCGTCACCTACCAAATTATGTAAATTTTGGGGAGTGGAGAATTTAATTTTTTACAGAATCTGGAAAATCTCTCTCTAAATCTCTCTCCTAGAAGGAGAGAGACTTTGAATTTTCCACCTTACCATTTTGGGAAGGGCGTTAGGTTTTTCGTGGAACTTTCTAGATGAGGTGAAAAGTTAGGTTGGATGAAAAATTTTCTACTCCCTACTTCCCTCTCCCCTCTATTGCTTCCGTAATCCACTGTTTGAGTGTTGTTGTTACTTCATCAATGGCAATTTCTTGAGAGTTACGCGTGGCTCTTTCTACAACTTCAACTTTGCCATTAGAGATCGCACGTCCGGTTACAATCCTATAAGGTATGCCAATCAAGTCAGCATCTTTAAATTTTACTCCAGCCCTTTCATCGCGGTCATCGAGTAGGGTTTCAATTCCCGCTTGATTGAGTTCTGTGTAAAGTTTTTGGGCGATTTCGATTTGTTGAGCATCTTTAATGTTTGGAATTGTGACGATCGCGTGATAAGGTGCGATCGCAACTGGCCAAATAATCCCATCTTTATCGTAAGATTGCTCTACGGCAGCTTGTGCTAGTCGTGATACGCCTACACCAAAACAACCCATAACTAGCGGCTTTTCTTCACCCTGTTCATTGGTATAAGTTGCACCCATCGCTTGAGAATATTTAGTGCCTAATTGGAATATATGACCGGCTTCAATTCCACGGGCGCTTTGTAAGGTTTGTTCTGAGTTATGGATGGCGCGATCGCCTGGTCTTGACTTACGAATATCTACTATTCGCTCTGGTAACTTAAATTGCTCACTCCAATTAGCACCAACTACGTGATAGCCAGCTTCATTTGCGCCTGTAACAAAGTTTTTTAAATCAACTGCTGTTTGATCCACCAAGCGCAAAAACTTGGGATGGATCTGTTTATTAGCAGTAATATACTCATCTGCGATATCTGGCGCAATGTAGCCTAAAGGCAGAGATTTAGTTGTCCATGCTTGCTGGGCTTCTACATTTGGTACATTCAAACTAATAATAGTTTTAGCGCCATATTCAGAAGCTAATTTGGTCAGTTCATTTTGCAATTTGACTTCATTAACTTCCTGATCGCCTCGAATGCTTACCAGAACTAACACTGTTGCGCCATTATCATAAACTGTCTGATAAAGGACATTTTTCACCAATTGAGTAGGAGAACAGTTGAGGAGTTGACACACCTTTTCAATCGTCTCTGTTCCAGGTGTATCGCGTTTCTCATAGGTTGTAAACCGTGAGGTTTCGGCGTCAATTGGTAAAGAAACAGCCTTTTCTACGTTAGCGGCGTATTTACCATCCTCAGTGTAGAGAACTTCGTCTTCACCGGCTTCTGCCAAAATCATAAATTCTGTGGAACCAGAACCACCAATTGCACCAGAATCAGCTTCCACTGCTCGAAAAGCTAAACCAGAACGCCGCAGGATATTGCTGTAGGCTTTATACATATCCTGGTAAGTTTCTTTAAGGCTAGCTTCATCGGTATGGAAGGAATAGGCGTCCTTCATGATAAACTCCCGTCCGCGCATTAAACCAAAGCGGGGACGAATTTCATCGCGGAATTTGGTTTGAATTTGGTAGAGATTTAGTGGTAGCTGGCGATAAGAGCGAATCATATCACGAGCGATCGCTGTGATTACTTCTTCATGAGTTGGGCCTAATCCTAATTGTTGCTCGCGGCGGTCAATTAAGGAAAACATGATCCCCTCAGCTTTCGTGTAAGTGTCCCAGCGTCCCGATTCTTTCCATAAATCAGATGGTTGTAATTGTGGTAGGAGACATTCTTGTGCGCCTGTAGCGTTCATTTCTTCCCGCACAATCTGAGAAACTTTTTGCAATACCCGCCACATTAAAGGCAAATAAGCATAAAGACCACTACCGATGCGACGAATGTAGCCTGCACGGAGTAATAATTTATGGCTAGGAATCTCAGCATCAGCTGGATCGTCCCGGAGTGTAACGAATAACATTTGTGAGAGTCGCATCGTTTATAGCCTTTCTTTGATCGCTAATTTCTATGTCAACTAAAGTATGAAGTATTAAGGATGAAGTACAAAGTACACAGCGTTATTTATTTTTCATTTTTACTTATAGCCTTCCGCCTTTTTCGATCGCAATTTTAGGAGAAAACTACCTTGGCAGATGTAATTTATCAAGCACAGCCACCCTTAGAATTTATTCCTCCAGCGTTTAACCCCTTATTTCTACGAGTTGTCCATCTGTTGCTACCCAGTTGGATAAACTGGCAAACACCTATTACCCAAATTGAAGCAGACAACGTAGAGGTGCTGGTGGATCTTTATCGCCAGTTTCAGGAGGGTAAGATCCGTTTTATGCTGGCATTTCGCCATCCTAAAACAGACGATCCGTTTTGTTTGACCTACTTGCTGTCTCAACTCGTGCCAAAGGTAGCACGATCACAAGGTACAGCGCTACAACTTCCCATTCACGCTCATTTTATCTACGATCGCGGCATTCCTTTATGGGCAGGTTCCCACGTTGGCTGGATTGCTTCTCATTTAGGTGGTACTCCGATTCAGCGAGGTAAAGCTGACTGGACGGGGTTACGTTCGGCGCGTGACTTGTTTGCCAATGGGAAATTTCCGATGGCTGCTGCGCCAGAGGGTGCAACCAATGGTTTATCAGAGAATATTAGCCCCCTAGAACCTGGTATTGCCCAATTAGGCTTTTGGTGTGCTGAAGATTTGCACAAAGCTGGACGCGACCAACAGGTTCTAATTGTACCAGTTGGGATTAAATATAGTTATGTTGATGCTCCTTGGGGTGCGATCGCTAATCTTTTAAGCGAAATCGAAGGGGCTAGTGGTTTACCTGTGAATGAAGCAGAAAAAGCTTCTATAGAGTCGCTTTATCCCCGGTTGTTAACTTTGGCAGAACATTTACTTTCGTTGATGGAAAAATTTTACACGCGCTTTTATCATCTAAAGCTGCCAGATATGAAAACAGTAGTAGGAGAAATTGAAGATAGAAATGAAGCACTAGCAGTTCGTTTGCAAGCTTTGTTAAATGCGGCGCTACTAATATCAGAACAGTATTTTGATTTGCAGTCAAAAGGTACTTTGAGTGACCGATGTCGGCGGGTAGAACAAGCTGGGTGGAATTATATATTTAGAGAAGATTTTAAGGATGTAAAAGGAATATCTGCTGTAGAGAAAGCTTTAGGCGATCGCGTTGCTGAAGAAGCAAATGCGCGGATGTGGCACATGCGTTTAGTAGAAAGTTTCGTGGCTGTTTCTGGTAATTATATTCGTGAAAATCCCACAGTAGAAAGGTTTGCTGAGACAACTTTAATTTTATGGCAAATGATTGCTAAAATCAAAGGCGATAAAAGTGCACAGCGTCCACAATTGGGTAAGCAAAAAGTTAAAATTACTGTGGGTGAACCTATATCTATTTCTGAGCGTTACCCAGCGTATAAGGAAAATCGTTTGGGTGCTAAACAAGCTGTTGCTGATGTGACCAATGATTTGCAACACGCTTTGGAAGGATTGATTTGAAAAATATGAAACTTATATGCTCATTGTTTTATATTATTTAGTAGGTGCTTTAGAATCTTTGAATATGCAAGATTCCTACTAAAAGGTTGTAAAACTTAATTGACTAGCATTGGTTCCTATCAGGTAAAAGTCCGAATTCAATCGACGGCTGAAGAAATAGCTTTTCTTTCGCCAGCTAGAGAAAACGATATGCCAAACGATTGGTTCTGTAGCTGGTTAAACTTCTGGAAAAATACTAGTTTTGAGTGCCAAAACATAGTCAAACTCGTTTATAAGGGCAAAGTTTGGGGATTAGTGCAATATGGTCTTTATCCCTATCCTGGATATCCCCGTTTTCTAGAAATAGAACATATAGAAGCCTATCCTACAAGTCGAGGAGATGTAGCTGAACGATTAATTGAACCAATCGGCAAATGGTTAATCTGGTATGCAACCAAGGTAGGTCTGGAATTTTGTCAAACACAAGCAGACGAGCCGCTAGTTATTCTGGAAGCTCTAGATACAGCTGTGTCATACTATAGAGATAAAGTGCAGATGGAATATCTTGGCTTCGCACGTAGCACTCCTAGAGAAGAGTTATATGGCTTCAGATTTTCACGAACAGCAGCAGCAAAATTCTGTCAGCTACACGAAAGTCAATGGGGAGAAGCAAAGCTATATGAGCAGTGATGAAATAAGAGTAGGCTCAAGTGAGATGATGACTCACGCCCAACGGCAAGCTTTTCTAAAAACATCTCCTTTGGGAAAATTATTTGGTGTTGCACATTTACTCCCTGAAGTCGAAGAAACGACAAACATAGAGTTTGCTCAGGTAACTAATGCAAAAGTAGAGATTATATTATCGGTTCGTGAACAAATATTTTTACAAAATGTTTTGAGAATTTCTCACTCTTCTTTCTGGAAACTTTACTGTGCCTTGGTTTAGTTTATCAAAGGGGATTTAGTTTAATCGACCTTGGTACGTCAACCTGAAAATACCTTGGATAAATTCATAACTAAATCAGGGAAACATGGCAGATTAACTGATTCATTTGGCATATAAATTAACTTGCGCGATCGCCTACTAGTTTATATAATTCTCGTTCTAGGCGTGTTTCACAAACAGAGTGCGGTGTACCTTTTGCTGCCATCTGGATTATTTCACCCTTAATTAGCTCAACTCGGTCATTTTCCTCAAAGAAGCCGAGTTCAGCTAGACGGTGATATTCAGCTATAGTAAAGCGTTTAGCAATGGTAAAGCTCATAACAACTACGAGAATGCAGAGTTATTTTTATCTTAATATAGCTGTAGCTGATTAAAGTGATGCGATGAAAGATGGTGAGGTGTCTAGGTCTTCTTCTTTATCAGCTTCTGTAGTTTCTTCTATACTTACACCATTCCGAAGAAAGTTGAAATATTGTTTTTGAACCATTTTTAATTCCTCTATTGACTCTTGGAAAAATAATTTAATAGCAGACAACTGATCTTTTTCAGATAAAAATTCTTGTAGGCTTTTTTGATAAAAAATAGTTGACCATGCTGGCAAAATTGTTAAATTAATAGGAGTCCATATATTGTGTTTATCGTTAATTACTTTCTGCATGGACTCAATAATTTTTGGACGTTCTACAAAATTAGGAGAAACCTGTAAAAATATACCTACATACGGATAATCTGTTAAATTGCTTGGATTTAGGTCGAAGTATCCAAGACCACACCAAAAAGCCCATTTTTTGATAGAAAGGCTAGTGCCTATTATATATCTATTTTTAGATTTCCACTGGTATAAGCTATCCAGTTCAGCTTTATTGACACCTTCAAAAGCTTGCTTAAATTCTTTTTTAACTTCGTCATTAAGTGTAGCTTCTATAAAATTGAGTGTTTTGTTAAAATTTACCATTGTCAATATGTCAATAGATGAAAGTTGATTATTGTGAGCCATTCTGTTATTCCTCATAAAAATTAAGATTTCTTGGGCTAAGATATCAAATGCGCGTTTTTCCAGGAAACTATAAAACTGATACCACCTCAGTTGGAAGAAATTAATCTTGGGTGATAACTCAAGGCAATACTCTTTAATTGCTGCTTTTGGATCACAATCATATTGTTTGATTTCTTCTTTTGGGTCATAATCACGGGTGATGTAAATTAAAATTCGATGTCTGACATTTGGTAAATTACTCAAAATATCAGCATATTTTTTTAAAGCATTATTTCCATCCTTTGCACCAATTTTTGATTCAATAAATATTACATCTGTATTTAAACCAGTTGAAAGTTCAACTACAATATCAAGTCTACTATCCTCAGTATGGCTCGCCAGAGCTTGATGTTCTTGTTGAGTTGAAATCTTGACGCTGGAATAATTATCATCACTAATGATTGAGTGATGTTTTAGCCAATCAATTAAAATATCTTTATTCAAGGATAAAAAATAAGCAACAATCTCAGTAAAAAAATCTTCACGCGGTTTGTTTCCTGAATGCAGATTGAGTAAATTCGTGAACAAAGACATTTATTTTTTAAGTATTTAAGGTAATTCCAAAAAAGTTACACACAATAATTAAGCTTGTAGTACTGATGGAACAAGACTACTGGAAATTTTTATAAATTCTGTTTATATTCGGTATTAGTAGCAGTGCAGCAGTTATAACTTAGCCGATCGCAGTTTGACAAGGGTGCTATACTATACCAACAAAAAATAGGGATAAATTTTTACCCCTACAAAGTTATGTATTATTTTAAGAATAGCTAGAGATGATTATTACTCTGTTAAGTGACTTTCTAGCAAAGTTGCGATCGCTTCAGGATGAATATTCTTGTATTTCTTTTTACCAAGCTGCAAAACACAGTTGGGAGCGCTGCCACAGCATTTTTGGCAACTTGTATGTTCAATGGTAACTTTGTCTAATAAACCGCGATCGCACAAAGTTTTTTCTAATTCTGATAATAACCCTTTACCGCCACGTTTCAGGCAACCACCCTTTTGACATACCATAATCCTCGCTTTGGTTTGAGGTGGTAAATCTTGTTTTGGACAAGTATTGATTGGTGTCACCTTATAGGCTTTAATTTTAATTTTACTTGTGCGCGAGTCTATTTTACTATGACCACAAATGCGAATTTGCTGACCAGGAACTAAGGATGAACTTAGTAAACGGCGTAACTCTTTAGGCAGTTTAACATCTACATTTCCAGATGGAACTGCCAATTGCAAGTATTTATATTTTCCTGGTTCACCACCAACAAAACCTAGTAACTGTCCCTCAAGATTCAATTCTGATAACGTCAAATACTTGTTACCCATGATTGATAAAAAGTTAGGAGTGGGGAGTTAAAGCGAAGAGTTAGGAGTGAGGAGTTAGGAGTGAGGAGTTAAAAATGAGGAGCTAAGAGTTAATAATTCATAACTCTTAACTCATAATTCTTAACTTCCAACTCATAACTCTTAACTCCTAACTATTTTTAAGCGAGGCGTTTAGCTTCTACTGTTTGAGGTAAATTTGCTGTGTCTGGCAATTCACGAAATTCTAATTCCCAACCATTTGCTAGGGTGAGAATCTTGCCATCATTTCCATCGGTTTGTTTGACGACTTCTTCTTCCAGGTCTTTTTTCGCAACGTAAACTACTAAAGTGCCGGCATCATTCATCCGTAGCATTACTTTCATGAGATTCCTCAACCGATTCTAGTTCTTTTTTCTTGCAGCCGACGATAAACCCTGTTTCTAAGAAATGCACAGCATATATATAGGAAGTCTGCAAATATGTGCCTATACTCGCTATGTAACCGATATCTCCTTTGTTGACTAAAACTTGGCCGACTTCCTTACCGGGAAAGGTACCATCGTTTTTTAGCAGTTTACGAACTCTGACTTTTTCACCAATTTCAAAAGCGGGTGGCAAGTTTAGTTCTAATTCATCACGTTGCATGAGAGTACCTCTGTTCTCTGACCAAATTCAATAATTCTTCTGTCGTCAAACTGCGTTTTTTCTGTACCGATTGATGGCGCACTGCATCTAAAACAGATTGGGTTTCTTGGGGGTTCAAGAAAATTCCATGCTGTTCTAGCAAGTTAGCAACTAAATGCCGTCCAGAATGTTTACCTACTACTAAACGCCGTTCCCAACCCACCTCTTCGGGTGCAAATGGTTCATAGGTAATGGGATTTTGCAATACCCCGTGAGCATGGATGCCAGATTCGTGAGCAAAGGTATTTTCGCCAACGATCGCTTTCCAGGGTGGTACGCTAGCACCTGATGCGGCTGCGACTAGTTGAGACAGTTCCAGCAAACTGGGTGTGTCAATGCCCAAATTAACGCCGTAGATGCGTTTAATCGCCATGACAACTTCTTCTAATGCTGCATTTCCCGCCCGTTCACCCAATCCGTTGACTGTGGTATTCACTGATGAAGCTCCGGCTTTGATACCCGCAAGAGCATTAGCAGTTGCTAGACCAAAATCATTATGCGTGTGGATTTCTAAGGGAATCGTCAACGCTGAAACCAGCCTTTGGACTTTGGTGTAGGTGGTGAAGGGGTCGAGTACTCCGACGGTATCGCAGAAGCGGAAGCGGGATGCACCCCATTCTTGGGCATAAAGTGCTACATCTAAGAGGAAGTTTTCATCAGCCCTGGAAGAATCTTCTCCGCCGACTGCTACCCAAAGACCTTGGTCAAGGGCGAAGTGGATTGAGTCTTTGAGTTTTTGCAAACTTACTCGCCACTGACCATGAAATTTAGTGGCAATTTGGATACCAGAGACGGGAATGGCAATATGCACCCGATTCAAACCACAGGCGATGGAAGCCTTGATATCTGAGATGACAGCGCGGTTCCAGCCTAAGAGTTTTGCTTGTAAACCCAAGTTAGAAATTGCGGCGATCGCACGGGTTTCTTCGTCACCCATTGCCGGTATACCCACTTCTAATTCCGGTATACCAATAGCATCGAGAAACTTCGCGATCGCTACTTTTTCTTGTAGAGTAAAGGCAACACCTGCTGCTTGTTCCCCATCACGTAATGTAGTGTCATTAATTATGATTTGATTCATTGCAAATATCCCTCTCTTGGAAGTATTCTTAATATCCTTTCCCTCTACAATCCCTCGTGATGGTAAATGCTAAAAATATCACAATTCATAATGTAGGATACATGATCCTTAATTATTGCCCCATTATTAGCATCACATCTGTATGACAGGGAACTAAAACAATGTATAAATTACTAATCGTTTTTACCGATGTCAGTTGAAATGTCTTCGAGTAGCAATGAACTAATATAACTATTAGCAAATCCCGAACAAAGTAATACACAGAAGCCAGCAATTAAGGATGTAATCATCTTCGTAACCTCATCTTTTCTAGTGCATTTTGGTGTAATTTAGGCAGGTAATGGTACTCAACACTAAGAGGTGCAAATTCGCTAACTTTGGTCTGCTAGCCAATCAAAAATTTTTCCTAGCTGCTCCAAGTCAACGAAACCATACTGCCAGAGGAGCATCGGTAACGGGCCATTTTCTAATTCACGGTGTCGCAGAGCTACAGCAATATCGGCATTTGAAAGTTCAAGTTCATTGTGCAAAAAATTGAGTAGTTTTATATCTCTGTTCCGAGTCGCCATAATTGAACTTTCAATGTCTTAATTTGGGAAAAGGTTAAAAATCAGAAATTCCAATTTATATTTGGGAATTTCGCCTTTTTAATTGTTGCTATATGTCAGGGAAGTTTCAGATTAAGTAGACCCAACGAAATCTAAACCCCATCTAATCCATCTCAGTCTGCAATAAATTCTGCTAGCGGACAGTAGCTTCAAACTCTAAACCTATTTGAGCTTTGTGCATCTATGAACAAAAAGGATGAAGTCCAGTACTTGCGTCATGAATTCAAGATTAATCGTGCCTAAATTAGGTCTTTTTGAAATAATCATGACTCATCACTGTAATGCCAGCAACGCTCTAGCCATTCTAATAATTCGTGACGAGAAGCGAGAAGTTGCATAACTGTACTACGAATTAGAATTACTTCGAGCAAATTGTTCACTTGCACTCGTAAAGAACCATCGGGGGGACAAGAGCAATTAATTTTTAACTCTTGCAAACGGTGATAGATTCGCCAGCGATCGCTCAAAGGAATCTGCAAAACGTGATTTGTCATTTGTCATTTGTCCTTTGTCAGTTGTCCTTTGTCCTTTGTCGGTTGTTCTTTGTCATTTGTCGCTTGTCCTTTGCTAATGACTAATGACCAATGACTAATGACTAATGACTCTTAACGCCTAAAGTTTGCAGTTGTTTTTCGAGTTCTTCAATGCGCGAGAGCAAAGAACGAATCACAGTTGCTTCCACATCGGGTAGCTTTCCATGTTCTAAAGGAGAAAGGCTGACGCTTTCGTTGCGAGAAATAATTCGGCCGGGGATTCCCACAACTGTGCGATCGCTGGGGACATTCTGCAAGACAACGGAACCTGCGCCAATACGGACGCGATCGCCAATTTGCAGATTACCTAAAACTTTCGCACCCGCCCCAATCACTGCATTTTTGCCGACTGTGGGATGACGCTTACCAGTTTCTTTACCAGTTCCGCCAAGGGTAACGCCCTGATAAATCAGTGTATAGTCGCCCACGATCGCAGTTTCGCCAATGACTACACCCATTCCGTGGTCGATAAACACGCCCTCGCCAATCTCTGCACCTGGGTGAATTTCAATTCCGGTCAAAAATCGCCCCAAATGAGAAATTAAACGGGGGATAAAACCGACTCCTCGACAATGTAACCAGTGAGCAAGACGATGCAAACATAGTGCGTGCAATCCAGGGTAGCAAAACACCACTTCTAGCCAATTACGTGCTGCGGGATCGCGCTCAAAAATAATGCGAAAGTCACTCAATAATGGCTCAAAAAAAACGCCAGAGAGTAAATTTTTCAGCATGGATATACGGGCAGAATCCTGCATTTTGGTACTTGGGGGATCGCTAATACTGTCTAAAGACTGTTGCATCGGTAATGTCTATCTGGTACAAGAGTCATCTGCTATTTTTATGCTTATATCAGGTGACTTTCAACTCGATAGAAAACCCAATGCTGATTGGATTTATTGGATTGATTGAGGTTGTACTCAAACGCCAAAACCCCGACTCTAGATAAACTTAAAATTTATCTTGGGGTAGGGGCACTAGTATTTAATGATGGGGGTACTAGTATTTTTGGGGTAGGGGTTAAGAATTTATGTTCATGCTACAAGAAACTTTACCCGTAAGCATTTGCTAAGATTTTATCAAGATATTTTGCAATATATTAAGCTGTACTCAGATGCACTCAAATATGAATTTGATAAGGCTATAAATCTATTTTTTGTATATCCTATTACTATTAGTATCTTATTAGTTGGATAGGCGAAAAACAGGTTTCTTTATTTTCTTTTAGGATTTGCTGTCTGTATGCACATATACGTTTCAAAATATAGTTATCGCTCATCGCAACTGTTTTCTTATTATATAGATGTGTGGGAATAGCGATCGCAAAATCTTAGAACAGCAGAATAGGTAAATATTCTCATAGCGCCCCTACTCAAGCAACCTGTAAAGGTGGATTCATCCGGTTCAAATACTCGTCAACGGAGATAAAAGGTGGATTCATCCAGTTCAAATACTCG